>JAGWGS010000004.1 GCA_028867235.1 Nitrososphaerota archaeon
AGATTTAGTGTCAGATATTTGATTAGCATTCTGTTGCTCTTGAATAGCCAAATTCTTTGCTAGATTAGCAATTGATTCTGCATCAGAATATTTTCCTTGATTAAAGTCGGTCCTTGATTCATTAAGCTTTGTCAATGCTAGTGGAGTTTGTATTCCAGCAGCATTTACTGTGTTGATAAAATCTTGAGCTTTTTGAATTGCTAGAGTAGCAGTTTGACTTGTACCAAGTACACCAAAGATGTAATTAATATCAGATGATCCACTAGGTAGTGAAATAAGCGATTGGCCGTCAACTATTTGCATGTTCAAGGGGGATGCACTCATTCCAACAATCACAGTATTTTTTGGTAAAAGTATAGAATAATCAGTTTCAGAATTTACATGAAATATCCATGTCTTCCCATTTTTTGATATTAGATCTGGTGTGTCATAATCCACCTTTATAGTAGATGATCCTAATGTTGCTACTGTTACTGTATTTGCATTTATTTTACTGGAGAGTAATGTTCCATTTTCATCTTGTACAACAAGATTATCAATATTAGTGCCATACAGATTAAAAGTAAAGTCAGGTGATTGGGGATCTACATCAGTCTGGTAAAAGACATGAGTAGTTCCATCTGCATAAGTCGTAAAGTCAAGAACCTTGGGGCTACCTATTGCATATTGCACAAACGTAGAAAGGGCAAGGAAAATAAAGCATACCGCTATGACTGGAGCTCTCACCATGATTGTGAGAATATAATCAATCCTTACAAAAATCATTCCTTCGGATGGTAATACATCCTGTACCTCAACCAATTGGTACTTGGAATACATGCCTAATACCTTAGATTGAGTCCTTGCATTACTCCCTGGAATCTTTGGAATTCTTGGAAGAATCTAATCCCTTTCTCCGTAACCCTAAACAGTCGATTTCTATCTGCTTTCATAGATTCGACCAAGCCAGCATCTATCAACTTCTGGCATTTCTCAAGCACAGCATAGTGCGATAGGTTTGCTCTTCGGGATATAGCTGAAACAATTACTCCCTGTGTTCCTCCATCCATGGTTACACCAAGGATATCGGCTATTATGCCCATTTCGGACCTGTATTGTTGTTTTGACATGAGGTATTATGGAATTGATGTTTTATCAGGTACAGTATGAAATTTCATAGCGGAACACCTAGCGGAACAGCCGTTTCAGGCTTAGAAATGGCCAATTTTGTAGCAATTACGAAGCGGGGGAGAACTGGCAAGGATGGATTTTATATGGTAAAGAAAACTAGTTGACTCAGAAGGAGGTGTAACGGTGAGCTATAACGATAGTGGTTTTGGTGAAAGCCCAAGCCGAGAATACGGCAGAGAAAGAAGATATGGAGGCGGACGAAGATTCGGCGGTGGTCGAAGATTTGAAGATAATAGACCAAAACCAGTAGAAACTGGTAAGGAATATGATGTATCCATAACTGAAATCAGTAGAAAAGGAGACGGTATTGCAAGAGTTGAAGGTTTTGTGATATTCGTCAAGGGCGGGCAAGTAGGTCAGAACGCAAAAATAAAGATTACACAAGTAGGCGGACGATTTGCTACTGCTGATGTAGTAGGCGAAGGAACCCCTCAACCAGCTACAGAGTAAATCTAGGTATCTAGAAAAAATTCTATTTCTTTAATTTTTTATAATTTTGCAGTTTTCTTTTTGATCAATTCTACAATTTCCAGCTTTCGTTTTATGTCCATGGCTGGCTCCATTGTGACATAGACAGTCTTATGTTTAGGATATATGACAAATTGAGAGATCTTCTGACGTTCTATGTGCACGTAATTTACAGGTCCAAGGCTTTTGTCAAACTGTTGCCTAATTTTTCTCCTAATAGCTACTTGTTTACAGAAATGTTCTTCCTCTTTTTGTGATTTTAAAGAGGTTTTACCTTCTTTCATTATTGCTTCAGATATGTTTCCTTTTAGATCTATTATAGCAGCAAATCTCATCATTGGGTCTAGTCCAATGATATATTCTACTATTGGAAGGAGGTTGACTTTCAAGTAACTAGAACCATGAAATTAGTTCTCTAAATATATCTTAATGCAAAATTATTGTTCATAATTAGACCTATGAATAATTTTGTCTTTTACAGATTAACATTGGTAAGAATATCTTATCATAAATAACAGCCAAGAAACTAGACAATATCACTTTTTATATATTAAAAATAACAATACATCATAACGATATGTTTGATAAATTCCGAAAGAAGAAGGATGAAGAATTTGGATCCACTTCTCCAGGAATAGATAAAACATCTAATTCAACAGGTAAGACTTTCCAGTATGAACCAAAGTCTGAAGAAGGAACATCTGTAATGGAAGAATCGAATTTTCATCCTTCTGAACAAGTAAAAATACCCGAACCTATTCAACAAACTCGTATGAGCACAAATGAAGACATTGGAATAAAGGCACTAATGGATAAGAGAACCAAATTGGAAGAAGCCATAGACTATGTAGGCCTGATGATCAAAGATCTTAAGGACAAGCGTACTAACCTAGAAAAGAACATCGAAGATGAGTCAGTAGATATCAAGAATTTGAAGGAGAAACTTGTCAAAGTAGGCCAGTACATAGAAGAGGAGAAACAAGGTATCAGAACATTACAACAGAAGAGAAGTGAGGTAGAAAAGGAAGCAGATGATGTTGCATCCATGATCACTAGCTTACGAGAAAGACTACTCAGTATTGATCAGGTTGTAAATGAAGAAGGTACAAAGATTGCCAAATTCAAGGAATCAAGACCAAAGGCAGAATCTTCTCTAACCTAGAATGTAAAACTCTCTTTTACCAATGCGTCCAAGTTCTCTTTTATTTCATCATCAGATGATAATGAACCAAGGTCTCGCACCAGTACCTCTGTTGCAAGGCACTGGTTCTTGGAATACTGGTAGTAACAATCTAGTTTTTCTTCATATGTTTTTGCACCATAGTAAGTTGTCCAGAAATTTTCTGTAGAGTGTTGTACATACAAAAGAAATTTTTGAATTATTGATTCAATCTTTGGGGAAGGATTGTCTTTTACCAATCCAATAAGAATCTGTTCTAGTTTACTGTCTAGATTTGATTCGTAAATGAGTTGATACACATCCTGGCTGGCCTGTTTCATGAGCCTATTACATCATCATATCATAAAAGCTTTATAGAAAAAATTATGATACAATCGAGAAAACATGTAACAACTATAAAGAATTAGGAAATTTTAAAAATTAAAGTATAAACTATACATAAACTTTAAATATTTTATTCACGTAATTATACTCCCTATCAAAGGGCATCCTCCCCCAGATAGGTATCATGCAGACAATGTGTAGAAAGACAACTTTCTACAGGCATCCCAAGGTACCCCCGAAGGAAATGATGACAAAGGTCAACATGCCATGTCCGCACACCTTGTGTGGGCATCATACTTCTGCATGATAGAATTTTTTACAATATCAAAGAATAGACAAAACTATGGAGATTTTTCAAATGCATTATACAATAATGACCATAGATCTGATAACTTCGAACTATGCAGCTTCAAAGTAAACGATGGATGCTGTATTTGCTACCAGCTCAAATTACAGCACAAGGACTCAGCACTGTAATTCCATTGTACGTTCTATTCCTTGGAGGAGGAATAGGAGAGGTCGCTATTGTCTCAGCATTACAGAATGGTGCAATAGCTATTGGATCATTGGTATGGGGGAAAATAATAGACCGATTTCATTCCAAAAAGTTGATACTTGTTCTTTCATTTTTCGTTGTTCTGATTTGTAGTTTGGGGATGTATTTTACTAGCTCAGTGTATGTTCTTTATGGATTAGTAACTATATTGGGTTTTTTCATGGTTGCAAGAAGCCCAGTTACACAACTTTTGGTGATGGAATCAGTGCAGAAAAATCTCTGGAGTTGGCTATTTGCAAGAACATCAATTATTGGTACTCTTGGCATGTTAACTGCAATGATAATTGGAACTATAGGTAGTTTCTATTTTGATCTTAGACCATATTTTTTGATATGCGGTGTGTCAAGTGGCGTAGCCATGATTCTAAGTACCACTGTGAAAGGTGATGTTATTCACATAGAAAGAAGCAGTATAGCTCATTCTTTACATGGCCTACGTTATTCAATTAGCAATCACCATTTTGTCTTCCCAAGAATTCCAGAGGCGTATGATTTTAGACACATACTGATGCTATTCAAAGGAAGAGTTAGCAATGAAATAGGCATATTCTATATGGCTTCATTTTTTTTCTATTTTGGAAGTAACATCTATTTTACTGCATGGACACCATTTTTGAAAAGTCTCAAGTTTTCAAATTCGGATGTATTTCTAAATTATACCATACAGACGATAACTATGTTATTGGTATTTTTCATAGCTCCAAAAATAATTTCAAGATTTGGAGAAGAGCGCTCTACTGTTTTGGCTCACATACCACGAATTTTAGGGGTGATAATTCCAGGGCTTGCAGCGTTATTCATGATAGAGTCTCTAGGTTTTCCCGTTACCATGACATCAGCTTGTTTGATGGTAATTGCATTTTCAATTTTCAGTACATCTAGTTCAGTTATATTTTTCAAAAGTATCCCACAAGGCTTTGAGGGAAAGTACCTTGGAGTGAACAGTGCAGTGACAGGCATAGGGGTATTTGTTGGCTCTCTTGTTACAGGAGAGCTTACAAAGTTCTCAGGCTATGCAACCATGTTCTTTTTTTCCTCTGCTACGCTGGTAGTATCATTGATACTGTATCAAGCATACTTCCGCTACAAACTATCACATAAGATAGTCTAGACGTAGCGTGCTGAAGAAGATTCCTGGCCAACAGGCATTGAAGGCAGTTTGTCGTTGATTGCTGCCTCTGCTACTGCTGATGCCTCTTGTAGAATCTTTTCTGACTCTTCACTTGTAGCATTAGAGTCTATTCCAAAGTCTCCACTGTGGAATGTGTCAGTCATAAGACCTCCAAGCATTTCAGTCATTCCAGTTAGCTCACGGTCAGCCTCTGGCATGAATTTGACTAGAGAAGATTTGAGATTCTTCATAAGGCCTATTGTAGGCATTATGGTTACTACTGTATCACCCAAGTCATGGAATGTGCTTAATCTAAGCTCAATCTGTTCTAGAGCAATTCTAGCATTTCCTAAAAGTTTTGTTACTTTTCGGACTTCGGCTAATTCTTTTGATAAAACTTTACTTGTAGTAAGATCATGATTCTGTGTAGCAATTACAATTCTCTTGAATAATTTTTCATCTCTTTGTTTTAGTTTTGTAATCATACCGTCGAGTTTTCCAATTTGAGTCTGGAGTCTCTTTATTCCATTCTCCATTCTTGGTTTTAGAGGACCTTTTGGTTTTATTACATCATTAATTCTTTCACCAATGCTTGGTGCCACTGGCTTTTGCCAATTATTCGCAAATGTTGTCATGCATACCACTAAAAAATTTGGTTTTTAATTTCAGGTGTGAAATACGGTTCACCGTATACTAAATTTAGCTGACAAGAAATACTGGGCAGACTAGTTTACACTATGTTCCGGTTCTTAATAAAAAACTAAAAATTCGTGGATAACCTTGATTGGATACATCCTACGACTATCCTCAAGCAAAGACTTACTGTACTATTTCAATAGCAGTATTTCTCTGTGGATGGATTTTCTTCAAGTGAATTGCCAGTGCCTGATTTGAAGGCTGGAATTCACAACAAAGTGGACATTGTTCCATTTTATTTAATGCGGGTTCTTCATAACAAATGTATTTAAGGTTTTGCTTGATAATCAAAAACAATTTTAGAAAATAAATTTTTAGAAAAATAATTGCTTGAAAAATAATTTCGGAAAAAAATTACAAAATAACATTACTTGAGATATAGAGATAAGATTTCAAATCAATAACAGATGATAGTAGATACACATAGATTATATGATGATGTTCTAACATTTTGATATAAAATTAATAGAAATTATAATTCTTCTAGTTTTTAGATGTAAAACTAGTAATTTCTCGAAATTGAACTCATAGTTAAACCTTTTTATTTATGTTAATCGAAATTCTTATAAGATATTATATGACTCGCGAATCTTTTGGTTCTGGTGGACGTTGTCCACGTTGTGGAAAAGGTCCCATGGTGACAGATAACACAACTGGAGAGATGTTTTGTGGAGGTTGTGGTTTTGTATTAACAGAACGTGTAGAAGAATCAGGTCCAGAATGGAGATCATTTTCAAAAGAAGAACATGAAGATCGAAGTAGAACTGGAACTCCCACTTCACTTGCAATGCATGACATGGGGCTTGCAACAATTATTGGTCCTGCAGACAAGGATGCTTCAGGAAAACCACTTTCTGCATCAATGAAAAGCACAATAGAAAGACTAAGAACTTGGGATAGTAGAAGTCAGGTACACGAACCAGTTGATAGAAACTTTAGACAAGCTTTTAGTGAACTTGACAGATTAAAAGATAAACTTGCATTATCAGATGCAGTAATTGAAAAAACTGCATACATTTACAGAAAAGCACTAGACAAGGGCCTTGTAAGAGGTAGATCAATTCCAGGACTTGTAGCTGCAGCACTATATGCAGCATGCAGAGATACTGAAACACCAAGAACACTTACTGATGTTGCAAATGGAATCAACATAAAACGAAAAGATGTTGCAAGATGTTACAGATTGTTATTGCGAGAACTTGATCTAAAGATGCCAGTAGTTGATCCAATAAAATGTGTTGCAAGAATTGCAAGCAAAGCTGGTCTTAGTGAGAAGACAAAAAGAAAAGCTTTGCAGATTCTAAAAGATGCTGCTGAGATTGAAATTTCAGCAGGAAAAGATCCAATGGGTCTTGCAGCTGCTGCACTTTATCTCTCATGTGTCATGAATGGAGAAAACAAGACGCAGAAAGATGTTGCACAAGCTGCAGGAGTAACTGAAGTTACAATCAGAAATAGATACAAGGGATTAAAAGAATCATTAAAACTCTAAATTTTTCTAAAAACCTAGTTTTCACTAGATCAAAACAATAGTGGCGTGGCCCTTTTTCGTAGACCGACAGAGATTACCTCTTTTAATCCACACTCATGTGGGATTTCATATTTTTCGTCTACGGAGCCACGCTCGTTTAAGCAGTAGATTTTGCATCTTTCTGCATTATATTGTATAAGACATAATTGTATTTATTATTTTACTCATATTTTTTCATAATTTAATGAAATTTAAATAATATATTTCAATAAATGGAATCACAAGTTGTGATCATCATAATGACAAACATAATTTTTTGTTCATCGTTCGACAAACTAATGTGATAGCACACAAACCAAGAATGGATGAAACTTACAGGTAAAGTAGCAATTGTTACTGGAGGAAGTAGAGGCATCGGAAGGGCTGTTGCGACACTATTTGCACAGCATGGAGCACAGGTTGTAATAACATCTAGAAACAGATCAGGATTTGAGTATGGTAAAAATATTCTAGAAATTTCTGGAGATATTCGCAAGACCAAAGATGTAGAAAATGTTGTGAAAAAAACAATGGAGATTTTTGGAAGAATTGATATTTTGATAAATAATGCTGGTATTCTTCCCAAAATAAAACCCCTGCATGAGATTTCTGAAGAAGAATGGAATGAAGTGATTGATGTAAACTTGACAGGCCAGTTCCGTTTTACAAAAGCCGCAATACCACATCTTATGAAAACTAGCGGATGTATCGTTAACGTTTCATCTGATGCAGGATTAAAGTCATTTGAAAATTTTGAAGCAGATGCATATACTGCTTCAAAAGGTGCTCTTGTCTTGCTTACAAAGGCATGGGCAGTAGAATATGCAAAATACAAGATACGTGTAAACTGTGTTTGTCCAGGCATCATAGAGACAGATATGACAAAACCATGGCTAGGAAATGATGCTGATAGAGCAATGGCAGTAGCAGAGCACCCAATTGGAAGGATAGGCATGCCAGACGATGTTGCCAAGGCTATACTTTATCTTGTTTCAGAGGATTCATCATGGATTACAGGTGCAATTTTACCCGTAGATGGCGGTGCCATAACCAAATAATTATACTAACAAAATTAATAGAACCTACCCGTGAGTACAGCATGGTTCCAAAAAAGAAAGGCGCCCT
Source organism: Nitrososphaerota archaeon (assembly GCA_028867235.1). Classification (GTDB taxonomy): domain Archaea; phylum Thermoproteota; class Nitrososphaeria; order Nitrososphaerales; family Nitrosopumilaceae; genus Nitrosotalea. The sequence goes on from JAGWGS010000004.1 coordinate 8,141, forward strand.
CAAAATAATCATAATGCTTTCAATCATATGGTTTGCAGCGGCATTACCTGTACCTTTCATATGGTCCAATCCCACACCACAACAATCAGAACAATTTAGGACATATTTGGAAATAGCTGCATTAATTTCAGTTCCATTCATTGCTATGGGTGTTGCCTGGACTCTCAAGCCAGAGCTTACTACTCGCGGTTAGGCAAGAAATTCTACTGCTCCTAGGCCTTCTTGAGTTATCTTAATCCACCTAGTTCTTCCAATTCTTTCAACTTCAATGAATCTCCATTCGTTTAAGAGTGGTTGAATGATATTTTTATCAAGGCTGGCAAATCTAGCCTGTTGGAAATTCTCATCTCTTGCATGAACCATAATTAGTTTTTTTTCGTACACTATCTTTGCCATTTCTTTTTTAGTTATCTTACCGCCATTTTCCTGTATAATTTTTAGAGCTTGTACCAAAACAGGTCTTGGTGTGTGAATTTCATAGGCTGGCAATTTGACAACTGATTTGAGCCCGGATGATAGTTGTTCTCCTTTTACACTTGAATAACTTTCAGGTTCTGCATAATATGGTGTAAGCTTTGTTTTTCCTTGAAACATCATACATGCCATCATGCATGAAATTGCTTGAATCTTTGATCCTGAAGAACAGTTTACAAAAATATCATTACCTTCTTCTTGTTGTACAATTTCACGTAGTGCTTTTAGGATCTTGAAGAGATCAAATCTGTTAGAATGTGCGATTTGTACTTCGATTTTTTCTTTTTTTAGTTGGGTACGAATTTTTTCCATGTATCCTTGTGCCCTATCTTTTGATGGTTCTGTATGCATTAAAAGCCAGACTCTATCGGCCTTCATCCGCTTTGCTGGTATTGCAATTCTATCAATTTCAAATCCCACAGGAGCCACATGTACACGTAGATTTACTATATTAGTCATGTTAGTATGTATAGTTAACATACTATAGTGATGATATATAATAATTATGCCTTGTATCTAAAATCATGCAACAAAAAATTACAACAGATGAGAAAATCTCAGTATATCCAAGAATAAAATCAATCTTTGAAAACTAGTTTTTCATCCAAGGTGTAGACTCTAAATAGTCTATAGATTTTACCAGATCATCAAACTTTGTGATAACTGCCGTAACTGCACGAAATTCTTCATACATCATTTTTTCCTCCTCTTGAGATAATACTTGGTTTTGGGCATCATCAAAAAACTTGTCTTCCTTTGCCAAGTGATCATCAAGATACACTGCATATGCTTTGAGAAATCTTGCAACAGGTTCGCGCTGATCTTCTCCAGATTTCCATCTTTGCAGATGTTTTGAAATATTTGATGCAATTCTTCGACCAAACTCATGTTCAATCATGAATACACGAATCTCTTCTTTTAGTGAGTTATAGCTTGCAACACATGGAAAATACTGATCTTCTTCTCTTGCATAGTGCACAGCATCCAGAAATTCTGCCATTATTTTCACCATTACATCCAGATCAGAAAAAGGAATGCTATTTCCTGCATAAAGTTTTGTATAACATTTGACAATTACTTTTTCCAATCTACGTATCTGTTTGTGATCATTACGTAGTATCTCAGTACCACTCATTTGGTCATTCTCTGGAGTTTACTGTAAATAGTATTACCTTTTTTGGGTTATACTGTATAACTGCGAAATGTGGCATTGATGAGCCAACCCCATAGTATCCTGCAGGGCCACCAAGACCCAGTCTAATTAGATAGTCACTTGCAGGTTCAATGTCTATAGTTTTACTTTCTAGTACATGACCTGAAATTTTTTCTTTTTTTGTATCAAGTGTATGGTAAATGTCGTGAATGGTTCCTTGCCGGTGTACAAGAGCAGCTTCCATATGTTGGTGCCCACATAGTATTATGTGATTTTTTACATGGTTTCTTGCTTCATCAAATGCCGATGATGCCTTGTAATGATATCCATGATAGCTAAAAAACTCAAATCCCTCATCAGTTAATCTCTGCCAGTTTCGCTGATATAACCAAGCTTCTCCATCTGCATTTTTTGGAGTTATCTTTTTTGGATCAAGTGGTCCCCCATGAACGCAGAATAAGCCATTTTTTGTATCAACAAACTCTTGGTTTCCAAATGTGCCATCGCTATTTTTCTTAAAAAATGACAGGTCATTTTCATCAAGGGCTTTGTGTGCATCCATGCTTTCAATGGAACTTGCACTAACTGTTTTTCCTGAAAGAAATCCTTCATCATGATTTCCCATTACAGAAAAAAGCTGATAATTCTGCTCAAGTGATCGCAATTTGGATATTACTTGTTTTGGATGAACACCTCGTTCAAGCAGATCTCCCAAGTTTATGATTCTTGAAAAAGAGCCATATTTTTTTACAAAATCATCACTTGAAACAGTCTTGATGATAGCATCAAGCCCATTAAGATCTGCATGAATGTCAGAAAATACTAGATCCAATGAACTAGGTAGTTTGTGGGCCTAATTTGAAATTTTTCCATGAAACTAGTGGTTTGCAAAAGTGGAATCATTCAAAATCAATTTTTTGGATAGAGTATTTTGGAATCTGAAGATCCCTAAATGTATCAGGATGAATTATTTTTGCCAGAATTTCAAGTCCTGTTACGGTTCGTGGGCCTGGCTTGCTAAAGTACTCATTTGCATTTACTGCATAGACCTGTCCACGATTGACTGCCTTAATTTTTCGCCAGTTAGTACTTTCAAGTAGATTTTCATATTCAACAAGCGTCCTTTGCACGTCAAATCCACATGGCATTAGAATAACAATATCAGGATCAAATTTTGCAATTTCTTCTATTTGCATCCTTCTTGACTTGTCTCCTGTTGAGCTTATCCCATTTATTCCTCCTGCAATTTCCACCATTTGAGGCACCCAATGTCCTGCTGAAAATAATGGATCAAGCCATTCAATGCATAACACTTTGGGCTTGGAGACAATGTTGGTATTTTTGATACGAGTGATTCTTTTTTGGAGTTTTTCTACAAACTCTTTTGCTTTTTCTTGTTTTCCTATTTTATTTCCTACTTGAATTATGTTTTGTAATATATCATCAAGATTTTTCGGGTCCAGTATGAGAACCTCTGGCTTGTTTTCAAGCAGTGTCATGGCTCTGCCTATCTCTCTTGTATAGGGAGAGCATACTTCGCATATTCCCTGAGCCACAATAAGATCAGGATTTGCTTTTTTGAGTACTTGTTCATCTAAAATGTAAATATCCTTGCCAGAGCTAACAAGATCTACTACTTTGCTGTCAATCTCTTGGCTTGACATTTTTTGGGGATCAAATGAAGAATGAATAACCCTTGGTTTTGTCTTTGCTCCTGCGGGATAGTTACATTCATGGGTTACTGCCATAATTTGATCTTCTACACCAAGTTCGTAAAGCATCTCTGTTGCGCTTGGGAGAAATGATACCAGTCTCATTACAGGAGATTACTTGGTTACAATCTAGTTTAAAACTTGTTTTTGTTTTCACATGTGAGAAAATGAAACATTATGTCATAGTTTGTTCCTGAAAATTACAACAAATTCAAAAGACTAGATCTGCTCAATTCCATTCCTCAAAACTTAAGAATAGCCCAAGGCTCGATTTGATTTATGTCCAAGTTTACAGTTATTGGAGGCCCTTCTTCGGAGCAACTTGCAAAAAAGATAGCTACTAGATTAAAATCCAAATTTGTGGGCTGTGAATTGCGCGTTTTCCCAGATGGTGAAAGCAAAATTACACTAAAGAAAAAGCCGGAAGGCAAAATCATAGTTGTCCAGTCAATTTATCCCCCTGTTGATTCCAACTTGATTCGAGGCCTTGCAATAACGTCACAGGCAAGGGCGTATTCATCAAATGTATCAGTTGTAATACCATACATGGGATATGCAAGGCAGGACCGGCAGTTTCTCCCAGGCGAAATCATAACAATGAAAGTAGTAGCCAAGATGTTCAAAGCCGCAGGTGCAACCAGAATAATCGTTGTTGACATTCACAGTATGATAGCACTAGAACACTTGCAGATTCCTGCAAAAAATGTCAGTGCCGTTGAAGAGCTTGCGAGACATTTCAAAAAAATGTCATTACATGAGCCACTTGTGGTATCACCAGACAGAGGAGGAACTGAGAGAGCACAAAACTTTGCCAAGTTTTTAGGTGTTGACTGGATTGCACTTGAAAAACAAAGAGACAGAAAGACCGGAAATGTAATAATAAAATCAAAAGGAATTGACGGTATAAGGGGAAGAGATGTCATACTGGTTGATGACATGATTAGTACCGGAGGAAGCATTGTAAAAGCTGCAGAATTTTTAAAGAAACAAAAAAGCGGCAAGGTCTATGTCTGCTGCACACATGCATTGTTAATAGGAGATGCAGAAAAAAATATCATAAAATCCGGAGTCACAAAGATAATCAGTGCAAACACAATACCTGGCAAGACATCTGTTGTTGATGTGTCCCCGATAATTGCCAAGGCGCTTGCCTAGATGGCAAGTTTTTTCGTGTTGCCAAGCCAGCATGAGGAATTGGCAAGAGATGAAATAATATCAATATCAAAAAGCTATGATACCAAGACCAGAGTACAATCAAGTCCAAGGCTTGTCTTTGTAGAGTCAAAAGTATCATGGAAAAAGATAGCATCAAGATCTACATTTTCAAGATATTCAGGCGAGATTGTAAACACGTTTGAAGATGTATCCCATATTGACCTACCAATTCCAAGGCCAGCATCATTTGTATGCAGAACCATCAATTTATCATCCAAGAAAATTGGCACCTCACTTGAAAGACAAATTGGAGGCATGCTAAAGAGAAAGTGGGGCTCCCAAGTATCGCTCTCAAATCCTCACCTTACTGTATATGTCATTGTAACTGATGACAAGAAATATCTCGGTATCACAGATTGTATAGTAAATCCAGTTCATCCTGTCAAGGCTGTAAAACATCCGCACGAGCTTGACATGAAACTCGGAAGATGTGTTGTAAACTTGTCCCAATTAAATGAAAAAAAGACACTATGTGATCCCTTCTGCGGTACAGGTACAATTTTGCTTGAAGCAGAATCCATGGGAATAAATGCAATAGGAATTGATTATGACAAAATAATGTGCAAGATAACATCAAAGAATCTTTCTGCAAATGGTTTTTGCTCCAAGGTGATAAATTCAGAATACAACAAAATGCTTGAATTCAAAGAAGAGATAGACGGTATTGTAACTGACCTGCCCTATGGGATATCATCTAGATCTTCGGTATCACCGCAGAGGCTTGTCAAGGATTTTTTGTCAATAGTTCCAAAGAGAAAAAAACTTGTAATGGTATACAAAAAAGGTTTAGAGGTAGAAGAGATGAACAAAGCAAAGAAATACGAGATATATCGACATAAGAGCTTGACGAGGATTATAGGAGTATCATCATGAAACTTGTATTCTTGGGAACATCAGCAGCACAGCCAACAACAGAGCGTGGCATGACATGCATCTGTCTTGTATTGGACAGAGAGATACTCATGTTTGATGCAGGAGAAGGTGCACAGATTGCATTTCAAAAGGCAAAGCTTGGATGGAACAAAAAGATCAGGATATTTGTAACACATCTGCATGGGGACCACTGCGTAGGCATACTTGGACTGCTACAGACAATGTCATTGCAGAACAGAACTGAATCTGTTGACATCTATGGTCCAAGAGGGATTGAGGAGTTTATTGCTGCAAACTTGAAGGTGCTAAATTTTGGGCTGACATTTCCAGTTAGAATAACAAGAATCAACGAGGGCCTGGTGCTTGATGATTCTGGATATACCATACATACCTGTGAGGCAGAGCACTCTATTCCTGCATATTCGTATAGATTTACAGAAAAGGACAGGCCTGGAAGGTTTTATCCTGAAAAGGCCAAGGAATTAGGAATACCAGAGGGAAAGCTTTGGCATGATCTACAAAATGACAAGGAAATAACAATCCAGGGAAGAACGATAAGACCTTTTGATGTGATGGGAGAAAAGCGCAAGGGGATGAAAATTGGCATATCTGGGGACACTAGACCCAATGCAAAACTTGAAGAATTTTTCAAAGGATGTGATTACATGACATTTGATTCTACATATGATGATTCACTAAAAAACAAGGCAAGGGAAAATTATCACTCTACATCAAAGGAAGCTGCAGAGCTTGCCAAAAAGGCAGGAGTTGCAAATTTGATATTGACACACTTTTCTGCAAGATATGATGATACTGTAGAACTTGTAGCAGAGGCAAAGACTGTACACGAGTCCGTCATTGCTGCAAAGGATCTACTAGAGATTAATCTCAGATAAAAAATGTGGAATGCCATAGCAGAAAAACTATTAGATGCAAAAAAAATTGTTTTTGTAACAGGAGCTGGAATATCACAGGAAAGTGGAATTCCAACTTTTCGTGGAAAAGAAGGTCTTTGGAGAAAATATGATCCAATGCAACTTGCAACAATAGATGCATTTTATCAGGATCCAAAACTTGTATGGGAGTGGTATGAAGAAAGAAGGCACAACATACTTGGTGCAAAACCAAATCCGGGACACTTGGCAATTGCAGAACTTGAAAAGTACAAGGATGTTCACATACTTACGCAAAACATAGATGGTCTTCACCAAAGAGCCGGAAGCAAAAATGTCTACGAGTTGCATGGAAGCATAATTACAATCAAGTGTACTGTTTGCAGCTTTAAAGACAAGATAACAACTGGATTTTCTAGCCTTCCTCCCTTGTGCAAATGTGGCAACATGTTAAGGCCTGATGTTGTGTGGTTTGGTGAATCTCTACCACAAGACGTATGGAAGTCTGCAATGGAACAGGCAAGCACATGTGATATCATGATAGTTGTTGGAACGTCACTTGCAGTATCTCCTGCAAACCTGTTACCTGTATATGCCAAGCAAAATAGGGCAATTATGGTAGAGGTAAACATAGACCCAACCCCCATGTCATATACCATGGATGTATCCTTGAGGAAATCTGCTGCAAATGCCCTTCCAGGGCTTGTCGATCTGGTATCAGGCAAAGTCTTCTAATTTATTTGCGTTTCACGTCCAGAGAATAAAGTTTGGAATAAAATTGTGATAAATTGTGCAATGCCAAGGCAAAATCTTGATTATTAGAGTGTAATATACATATTTTACAAGAATAATTAGAAATCAATATAGAAAATCATGATAATTATTAAATAATACAACAGTATAGTTAAAGTAATGCGGAAAGATGCAAATTCTGGCAAATGAATTTGCGTGGCCCTGCGAAAAATAGTATATAGTTAAGCACAAGAACAGTGCGAATGGCAAGAGAATGCTTTTGCCTATACAGGGTCACGCCGTTACACCCTCTTGACGTTTTTTAAAATTCTGTCCTATTGTGACAGGATTCCTGTTATGGTAGAGTTTTGCATGTTAGATGGGGCATATGCTGATGCATGTAGTGTGCCGTATACCGTATTGTCTATTGTCATCTCTATGATGTGTGGTGTATCTGGCATGTCCTTTACATCGGCAGTAAATTGGGACGAGTAAAAAGTACCACTAAAGATTGCTGAATCACTGTTTTTCATTGTAACAAGTACAGACTTGGTTTGGCCAGATGAATCATCAAAGTTTAGTGTAGCTCCTGTTCCCTGGTTTGTTACAGTTAGTTTGATGGTATCATAATATGCAGGAAGTTTTGGTAAGGCTATGCTTGATGATGTACTGGATGACCCGTTACTAGGTGAGGACACACCAATTGATGTACTAGGTGATATACTAGATGACTTGCCATCAGATGATGTACCAGTATTAGCATACGGTGTTACCTCAAGACCACTTGTTACACTTACTGGTGGAGAGTTTGGTTTTGTTGTAAGCTGTACAACCTGGACTGGATCACCCGGACTTGAGGAACAATTGTCAAGTTGAACAATACCAGTAAGCTGTTTTTTTCCATTTATTGTCTGGGCAAGCTCTGGTACAGAAATTTGGCATGTGTTTCCATTCTTTGCAAAAACTTGACCTGTATAGTTTTGTCGCGCCACAAATTGTGGAGCAAGTTGGTACACTGACGTTATAGTACTAGAGTTTGTGTTTGGAATTATATTGTATTTGATATTGTTTGAAATTATATCGTGTTTGATATTGTTTGTATTCAAAAGCCCTGTCTTGTTAATACCAGATGCAGTAAGATTATCCAGCTTGTCACTTGTAGCTCTGTCAATTCTTTTTTCTACTTCATCAAATGATTGAGGGCTAAACAACTTGAATGCACTTGGAACCAAGATTGCTATGGCTGCAATTATTACTCCAATAATTACAAGTTTTCCTATCAAGAGACTTTGTGTTGCAAGGTTTTCATAAAAAAGTTCAAATGCACACTATTTGAGCAAATGTGATAAAATTATCTACATTATTCTAGGGTTTCAGGCGCAAGCCAGTCAACTATTTTCTCTATACTCTTGGAGTGGAGTATTATCTTGATTGGTCCCATTGCAGATTCTTCTGCTTCCTCACAGATTGCTATAACATCCACAAATGCGGCCTGCTTGTTGAGATAAAACCAAGTAGTATCTCCCTTTGTGTTATATCTCATCTGCCTCCTATAGACACGGTTGCTTCTGTGTTTTTTGATAGATTCCTGAATTTTTTGCAGACATTCTATGTCATTTGATGTTGCTTTGATGCTTCCTTCCTTGTACTGATAGTCTGCAACAGGTAATACCTGAGATAATGCAAATTGCACCTTTTCAGGGTCTTCTGATGGGTTTACTGCAGCATAGCCTTCAATCTTACAGGAGATGTTTGGAGTGTTCAATTTATCCAGTCTTTGATTATATTGTAGGCTATATTGACAAGCTCTTCAATTGTCATATTGTTGTTAGATATTGTTTCATCTGCAAGTGCAATAGATTCGCTCATGCCAACTCCTATCTCTCTGGAATCTCTTTTTGTAAAATCTTCGCGATCAGATGGAGCATCAGATCTACCTCGTTCTGTTAGGAACTTGTATCTTGTGTCACCTGATGCATGAATTGCAAGAATCTTTACTGTACCAATTTTTTTTAAAACATTTACCTCTGCAAGAGAGCGCACTCCATCTACAAGAACCACATCAGATTTGGAGTTTTTTATATCATCTTTGATTAGTTCTGCAACAGCCCCTGGTCCATTTTTTTCTCGAAGCTCAAGCATTAATTTTCCAAGATTTGGTCCTGTTGGATCTATCTTTCGTCGTGTTGCTTCTGCTCTTACAGCATCCCCCATTGTAATTTTTTCAAATCCTTTTGGTTTTAGGCCCTCGGCAATTGTAGTTTTGCCAGCACCTGGCATTCCCGTAAGACAGACAATTAGCTTCACATTCATCAACTTTATTCTCCAGTCTATGAAGCTACCGGAAATTATTATAGATGCCACAAACTGCAATTTCATTGATGCGCACCTTTGTTGCTGTAGAGATCCAGGGTGACAGTATTCTTGATGCAATTGCCAAAATTCAATCAGAGTTTAAAATCAAGGCAACTGCTGTAAACAAAAAAAATATGCATCTTACATTGCTTTTTCTTGGAGAGATAACTGAAGAGGTTGCAACAGATGTAAAGAATGCCTTGTCTACCATTTCGTTCAAGCCAATTGAGGTCAAGTTTACCCATGTTGGGGCATTTCCAAATTCCAAGTCTCCACGAGTAATATGGATTGGAGTTGATGATGTGTCAGCATCTCAACTTGTAGATCTTGCAGCTCAAGTAGAGAAAAAACTTGGGCCGCTTGGATTCAAACCCGACAAGCCATTCAAAGCACATCTTACAATATTTCGAGTAAAAAACAGGATAGATGACATTTCAAAGACAATTGAGAGATTCAAGAATATAGATCTTGGAAAGCATACCATCACAGAATTAAAGTTCAAGCAAAGCATCTTAACCCCTAGTGGACCGATATATTCTGACTTGCAGGTGGTTTTAGCAAAATGAAAAACGTACTAGATCAGGCAAGAAAGATTGCCATTCCTACAATACAGGAAGAAGAAAAGATAAGAAAAACGGCAGAGGAACTTGTGGAACTTGTAAAAAAAGAGGCTGCTAAAAATTCAGAAGTTACTGCAGTTGAGCTTGGAGGTTCATATGCAAAAGGTACTTGGCTCAAAGGTACTTTAGACCTTGATATCTTTGTCAAGATAAAAAAAGAGACGCCAATAGAACAGTTTGAAACAATTGGGAAAAAAATTGGCTTTGATTCCATGAAAAAATTTTCCCCATATGTAAGATATTCGGAGCATCCGTATGTAGAGGCAGAAATTAGAAATACAAAGGTGAACGTTGTACCATGCTATGATGTAGAGATAGGACAATGGAAGAGCGCTGCAGACAGATCATCATTTCACACTAGATTCATACTTGAGAAATTAGATTCAGAAAAGAAAAATGAGGTTAGGTTGCTCAAAAAATTTCTCAGAGGAGTTGGCATTTATGGTGCAGAAATTGCCAAGGAAGGACTTGGTGGATATGTCTCAGAGGTTTTGATATATCATTATGGAAGTTTTATCAAGGTCTTGGAGGCTGCTGCCAACTTTGTGCACGGCCAGGTGATAGGAAATCCAACTAAAAAATTTGATACTGCATTGGTATTGATAGATCCTATAGACAGCAATAGAAATCTTGGCACTGCAATATCTCCGCAAAATTTGAGCAGATTCATACTTGCTGCAAGAGCATATCTAAAAAAACCATCACTTGAATTTTTCAATGGTAAAAAACAAGTTCATAATTTACAAAACTTACGAAACACGCTTGTAGTCAAGTTCAACTACAAGTGGAGAAGCCCTGACATTATCTGGGGGCAAGCTAAAAGGGGTGCAACTGCACTTGCAATACAGCTGGAACTTGGTGGATTTCAAGTATTGCAAAAAGGTGCAATAGTTGATGAAAAATCAGAGGCTGCGATGATATTTCTGCTCCATTCAACAACAATTGAAAAGTTCATGGTCAAAAATGGCCCAGATGTATTTCGAAAATCCGAGTCAGAGAACTTTATTTTAAGAAATTCCAAGAACAAGCTTACCTGGATTGATGACAATGCAAGAATTTTGTCGCTGCAGCAAAGAGAATTTCATGATGCAAAAAAATTCCTCCAGTCATTATTGAAGAAAAATCTCTCAAAGGCAGGCATTCCAAAGGGAATTGATGCAGACATGAAGCGCGGTTTTAGCGTAATAGAGGGCCACAGAGTTGTAAGCAAATCCATTAAAAAGGCGCTGGCGGAGTTAACCTCTACCAATGAACTCATCTTTGGTTCCAACAAGTAAGCTTGTCAGAGAGCCATACTCTCTCATACTAGGATATCCAAAGGCCACAAAGGGAGAACTTGCAAAAAGATACACAGAGCTGAAAAAACTTGGCATTTCTGGAATTTTGTTTGAGGGGCCAACAATACTTGGTAACATCCATGTCTTGGGCAAGGGATACGTGGGAGTTGTAGTTATAGCAAAACTTGGTAAAAAACAGGTTGCACTAAAGATTCGTAGGACAGATTCTAGTAGACCAGAGATGAAAAGTGAAGCAAAATTGCTAAAGATTGCAAACAAGGCAGGAGTTGGTCCAAAATTTGTGTCAGCAAGTAGAAATTTTATGGTTATGGAGTATATTCATGGTCAAAAGATAACTGATTGGGTAAGAGACCTAAAGGGTAAGGGAAGTGCGACAAGGCTCAGAACTGTCATAAAAGATGTACTGGAAGATTGTCATACCTTGGATGCGATTCATCTTGATCATGGGGAGCTGAGCTACATCCACAAGCATGTCATTGTTGGAAAGTTCCCATGCATAATTGATTTTGAGAGCTCAAGCACAAACAGGAGAACATCCAATGTTACTGCTGCAACCCAATCGATATTCATAGGATCTGCTCTTTCAAGTCTTGTCAAAAATATCATCAAGATACCAGACAAGAAAAAAATGATAGGCCCGCTCAAGAAATACAAGCATGATCAGTCACGGGAAAACTTTGAGGACGTACTATGTATGTTGGGGCTGGACAGGAATTGAGTGTACAGGACATAAAGACAAATGCGTTAAAAATTTCGCTTGTGGTTATACTTTCTGCATTTGCAGTAGAATTTTTGATAGGAGTTTATTCTAACAGTCTTGCACTTGTTACAGACAGTGTACATGCCATACTTGATTCCATTGTAACCATGGTTTTACTTGTAGCTACCAAGTGGTCTACCAAGCCACCTGACAGAGAACACACCTATGGTCATGGAAAGATTGAGACAATGGGTAGTTTTGTTGCAGGAATCATAATTCTTGTAATATCACTATTTTTTGTCTATGAATCCATTTCAAGATTTTATGAACCAAAACCAGAAGTTTTGCCAGGAGCTTTAGCAATAATAGCCGCAGCATATGCACTAGGATCCATCTTCTTTAGAATAGTAATACTCAAAAGGGCTCTTAAAAAAACAGATGGCTCTTCACTAAGGGTGGACTTGTATCATGCCCTCATGGACATGGGAGCAACCAGTGTAGCATTGGTTGGAATTGTATTTGTCATGATAGGATTCTATCAGGGTGACTATGTTGCAGCGTTAATCCTGGGAGGTTTGCTTGCAGTACTCAGCCTGAAGCTCATCCATCAAAGCGGCCTTGAATTGACTGATGCTGTGCCTGCAAGCATGGTAAAAAAAGTACATGATATAGTCAACAATACCGCAGGTGTGATGAAGACAGAATCAGTTCAGATACGCAGATCTGGCAGTGATATATTTACAGAGATTACCATATCACTTTCTGCTGCGTCAAGTTTTGAGGAGGCTCATAAAATTAGTGCCAATGTAGAGAAAAATATCAAAAGGGCAATTGCAAATTCGAATGTAACTGTACATTTTGAACCAACATGGAAAGATGTTCCTGCAGATTATATGATAAACAAAATTGCATCCTCAGTACAGGGTGTGCGAGGCATACACAACGTAAGCTCATTTTCATCAGACAATGGAATATTCGTAAGCTTGCATGTGATGGTTGACAGAAATATGTCACTTGAAGATGCACATAATGTGTCAGACGAGATAGAGGATCAGATAAAAAAATCAGTCTCAAACATAAATCACATAACTATTCACTTGGAGCCATATGTCTCAATTCCCCAAATCATTCCAGTAGAAGACATTACAATAGAAGAACAAGTTAAAGAAATCATAAAGAAATATCCAAAGGTAAAAAAAATTGGCCGAGTAATTACATTACATCTACAGGACATATTCAAAGTTGACATTGATTGCTCTTTTGAAAAAAATCTTACCATTGAAGAAGTACATGATATAGTATCAGACATGGAAAGCAAGATAAAAAATCAAATAAAAAATGCAGTAATTACAATACACCCAGAGCCAAGCTAGACATGGTAAAAGATGATCCAATATTATTTCTCAGAAAAGACCAAGCGTTAGCAAGTGTAATTGATAAAGTAGGAGAATACAAGCTAAAAAAGAAGACTCATCATTTTGCAGTTCTTGTAGAATCAATAATTTCCCAACAACTTGCAACAAGTGCAGCAGATGCAATCTTTAAGAGA
>JAGWGS010000050.1 GCA_028867235.1 Nitrososphaerota archaeon
GTACTGAGAATCTCAAAAAGAAATTAGAAGAAGAGATAAAGAATAGCAAACAATCACTCTTAGAGAATGTTCAAGAATTAGAAGAGAATCTTTCTAAATTGACAAATTCAAAAATATCGATAGAATTTTCCTGATACATCTAAGATTAATTAGAACGACATCTAAGCATACTCACGATTGATCTTTTCCAAAAAAGAAAAACGCCAAAGAACGGTCACTATAAAAAAAGATGTCAGAGACGGCATTTTATCATATTGTAAGATGAATCATCCAAACGAATGCATATTGATACTCAGAGGCAGATCAAAACAAGGAAACATCTATGTTGATGGTCTTGTCATACCGCCATTTTTTCACACAGGGCCAACATTTGCTGGATTTCCACATTCGTTTCTACCATTAGATACTAGCTATGTAGGAACGGTGCATTCTCACCCAGTAGGCCTTGCCAGACCATCAGTTACCGATCTACACAATTTTTTCGGCTTTGTTTCCATGATAATACAGTCACCGTATGAGGATGGTGACATTTTCTCTTATGATCGAGATGGAAATTTGCTTGAAACTACGGTAAGTTCGGACCAATTCTGACAAAAATTTATAAGCTTTTTGATGATAAGCAATAATGTTGATCAATTACAAGACTTATCTCATATTCCTTTTTGGCTCACTTGCAGTTAGTATAGGATTACAAATGTTATTGCCATTCCCATATGGTTTGATTGCAGCATTAGCCATCTTCATAGTATTTCCACTCTTTTTAAGAAATAGAGCCATGAAGAGAATGGGCGGAATGGGTTCAGATTCAGGAGTTGGCGGAGGAGGATTCTTTGGTCAAAGCCAAGGAGTAAAATACATCTGTCTTGCTTGTAACAACAGATACAAAGGTGGAACATGTCCAAGATGTGGTTCCAAAATGAAACGAGCAGATTTCTAGATTGAAAATGACTCTAGAAGAGCTGAGAAGTAAAGCATTATTCCAAAATACAATTGATACATGGATAATGTTATGTGAAGAGAAAAATGCAGAGTGGTTTTTACCAGAAAATTACAAGAAATTCATATCCCATTTATTTCAGAATGGTTTGAAATTGCAGAAATTTCCATTATGCATAAAAGAATCAGGCGGAATGTATCAACGAGGAAGAGATAAAACACAATTTGCAGAAACACTTGCACAGTCTACAGATCCAAATGCCGCTGTATATACAATCAAACTTTCAGATAACACGATAAAGATAATTCGCCAGTTTAATTCCGCCGCAGCCTAGGGTTTACAATAGCATCCATTGCTTGGCCCATAAAGACAAATGCTAAGCCGGTCACTGCAATCATTATTCCAGGAGGCAATATCCACCACCACATTCCTCTTGCTGCAGCATTGTATGTACTTGCATCATGCAGTATTTGTCCCCAAGTTGGAAAGGTTGGATCACCTAGACCAAGAAAACTCAGGCCAGCTTCAGTTGTAATTGCAGACGGTACAGATATAGCAATACTAGCAAAAGCATAAGGAAGAAGTTGAGGCAGAACATGTTTGAAAATTATTTTATAGTCTTTTTGACCCATTAATTTTGAAGCCTCAACATATTGAAGTGTTTTAATCTGTAGAGCCATACTTCGAGAGACTTTGGCTACTCCCACCCAACCAAATATTACAAGAAATCCAACAATCAAAAAGATACTATTACCAATTGTTACAGCCAAAATTATTAACAGGGGAAGTGCTGGCATTGCATAAATAACATCATTGAAGCGCATCAATGTTTCATCTGTTAGATTACCTTTGTAACCAGCATAGACACCATAAACAAGTCCTAAGATCACAGATCCAATAGAAACAGTAATTCCAACAAAAAGAGCTAGGGGAGTTCCCCAGAGAAGTCCTACAGATAGATCACGCCTTAGTTCATCAGTACCCATCATGCCATACACTTTACCGCCCAGGATAAAGTGAGATTGTTCAATAGATGAGTTTGCAGATATGTCATACAGATTTGCTTTGAAGACATAATGACCTTTCAGAATTTTATTTTCGGACAATTGTGAAAAAATGATTTTTTCAGAAGAAAGTCCATCTAGAGAAAAGGCATATTTGTTTTGAAGGTTTCCAGTATTTTTTGCAACCGTATTCTGTGTAGAAAATATCATACCATGATATTCGGCATTATTATTTGAGAAAGGCAAAGCAGAGGAAATTAGCATCATCTCTACCCCATCAGGTCTTAAAACAGATAACACCAATAGTGGGGAACCTTTGTATTTTGCAGTGTATTGATAGACAAAATCGCTTGGGAATCCATCATATTGATAGTTTACAGCAAAGGAATTAGTTGAAACATGTATTGAATCAATTTGTTGTGATGAAGTAGTAGGTGACAATATCAAATGCTCTGGAATTTTTTCAGATTGAAAATAGTTTATCCAGGATGGAAGGGCTGATTTTGGATAAGACAGCCAATTTGTAGGATCGCTCCAGGTTTTAAATTGATCAAAAGGCACAGTAACAAATGCCAACACCGACATGAAAAAAAGAATTCCCAGTATAGATATTCCCACTAGCCCAATTTTACTTTTAGAAAATTCAGTCCAGATTTCTTTACTAGAAATATTCATTTGTATCGCACCCGCGGATCGAAATATCCATACAATACATCAGATATGAACACGCTTACAAGAAAGAAAGCAGTTAACACATAGGTTTCGCCGATAATTACAGGTAAATCAAGAACACTTATTGCTTCAAAATACAATCTCCCCATACCAGGCCAGTCAAATACGGCTTCTGTTATTATTGCACCCCCAAGAGAGCCCGATAGACTAAGGGCTAGAATAGTCACTATAGGAGGGGCTGCATTTTTTAATGCATGCGAGTAAAGAATATCTTTTTCATCTATGCCCACAGATCTTTTCGCCCATATGAAATCTTCCTGCAATATTCCTATCAAGAAATTTCTGACAAGATATGCCCATGAACCAAACCCAACAATTACAAGAGTAATCATGGGAAGAATCATGTGATATAACAGAGATCCCAAATAACCAGGATCCGTTACAGGTACGTCAGGTGTTGCTCTTGCAGGAAATATAGGATAGAGAAATGCAAATACAAATATCATCAAGACACCTATCCACCACACTGGAAAGCTGCTAGATACTATAGCAAATCCGGAGGTAATTTTGTCAAGCACTGAGTTTACTTTACTTGCAGCAATCATCCCCAAAAATATGCCAAATACAGAAACAATCACGGTTGCAGTTGTAAAAAGCAGTATTGTCCTGGGTAATTTTTCCAATATTATATCTTTTACATCAGAGGAACCACTATCGCTTGTGAGAAATTTGGCGTGACCAAAATCTAGAGTAAGTATTTTGTACATAGACAATCCTATCCGTTGTGGAGAATACCATGGTTGATCAAGCCCAAGTGCAGTAATTCTTTGTTTTATTTGATTTGAAACATACGTATCAAGTTGCTCACTAGTTTTGAAGCTTGACAATAAATTCTTGTTTGCAGTCACTTGTTGACGTATTTCTAGTGCCACACTTTGTTTTGATATAGAATCCATGTTGGAACCTACAAGCGATACAGTAATCAAAAGTGTAGCCATTAGAACTCCAAACATGGTAATTGCACGTTTGACAAGAAATCTCTTAAACCCCATTTTTCATTCTCCTTGCCAAATAGACAGCCAAAATAGATGCAATTGCCACGACTAGAAAAATAACAAATAGAGAGTTAAAACTGGTTTCAATGTTAACGGTATTTTTTATCATGGTCTCATTCAAAGAGGGAACAGTACCATTTACGGCAAGAAAACTTGTGTGGTACATGTCAGGCTTGTATGCTTTATCTGATACTACAAACAGTTGAAACCCATTAGCATTAGGATCAAGATGTAACGAATCCTTTGGAGGTAGAATTATTTCCATAGAACCCGTTTCAGAGGTTTGGTTGCCATGTGAGATTATCTTTCCTTGAGAGTTTGTAAAGTAATAATATACGATAGAATTTGGAGTTACAGATATTGGAACTACAAGTTTTGAACCAAGAGATACAATAGTGGGCACCTTGACACTTTCTATTTTTGGTATAGATATGTCCTCAAATTTTCTCCAATGATTTGCAGAAAAAGGATAGGTAGAATCTGCAAATGATTTGAGAACCATTTTGCGTGCATCAGGATAATATGCATCTAGATAATATGGGCCATTACTAATTACGGCATGACCATGTTTGGCAATCCAAGATGCGGAAGAATTGTATCTTTCAGTAAAATAGTTAGAATCGTTCACAAATGCAAGTGCTGGAGGGATTGATTTTTCATTTTCAAAATCTTCCAGATTAGCCATTAAAACATGTGCATCATCTGGCACCACTAATGACATCCAATCAACATTTTTGCTTACAGAATCAGATCGTGAAAAAGCAAGTTTCCCATCAGTCACCGCTTTTTCCATCGAATAGAGCATCTCCCATGGCATTGCAGGCCAAACCTGTGCAGAATCTGCAATTTCACCAGAATCAAAGTGCCAATAATTTTGATACACTTCAATAGTTTCACCATCTATTATTCGCACACCGACCAATGTCTTTGCAGCTTGATTTGCCTTTGGAGAGTATTCAGAATCAAATGTTTTTGTACCGTTTATGTCATCAGTACCCCATTGATACATGAAGTATATCCCATACAATACATCATTCATATCCATAGGTATTTTGTTATGCCAATTTCCAAATTTTAGATGGAATGTCACTTCACTTGTAGCCTTGATTCCAGATCCTACATGTATCCATTTTTGTGTGGCAACATCCCACTTGATTGCATCAGATGGAACATCTACTTTGTCGAAAGGTCCTGCTGCATGGACTTTCCAATCAGAGCGTACCGGAATAGTGTACCCAGTATAAGGATCCTTAAAGGATCCAGGATCGCTTATTACTCCCCACATCTGTTGACTAGACGAGTCTACAAAGCCACCTATAGGATTCCATGCACCTTGATAGATCTTTTTTACTCCTATCGTTAGTGTGTCAGAGTCTGATCTTGCATTTATGGGCGTAAATCGCGTTGTTATTCCAGCGCCAAAGTCATTTATGGTTCCATTGATTTTTTTGTTTGTTATGAATTGATCAGTCTTACATGCCAGAAATATTCTAACAGAGTCATTGACTCCTTGTTCTACTGCTTGATTTATCAAACTAGAACGTTGTCCAGAGGACGTGAAATTTCCAAAAAAGATCTTCTTTGACAAATCATCCATCACAGGATCTTGGAAATTCCAATATGATGGATTGTTAAATCCAGGCATGTTAGAATACCAAGATGAATACATTTGTGCAGTAGTCACAGAATCATATCTTACAAAACCACCTGCTACCCATCCTTCTGTATATACATTCCATTTTAGATCAGACGGATTTGAACCATATACTATAGAAAACGCCTTTGTTAAATCACCATAATCTTTGATTACTGTAAAACCCATGTTTTGTAGTTGGGTTGCAAGTATTTCTCCAATAGATTTTCTTACAGGATCATCATTTCTAATAAAAATTGTAATTTGAATTGGTTTGGATTTGTAATACCATGCTGTGCCTATTTTTTGTGCTCCTTCTTGTTCAAGCGCGCTTGATATCATTTGGTTTGCAAGAGCAGGGTTGTATTTGAAATCAAAAGACTGTACTGTTCCAAGCACTGAAAGATAATCAGGATCATATGGCTTGTATGCAGATATCATCGGAGTTCCATAGCCACTTAGAATTTCATCAACAATAAGATCTCTGTCCACCAGATAGTTTAATGCAAAACGTACTTGTTGGATAGAAAATGGATTAAATTGTTCAGAAGTAGCAGGATTTAACAAAATACTATAGCTTGTGCCAGTTGAGGGATATATTTTCAGATAATTTTTTGAAGAATCATCCAATCTGTCAACAGGCACGGGTGAATAATAGATATCAAGATGTCCATTCTTCACTTCGTCAATTGCAGTATTATCATCAGAATATTGAACAAATTCTACCTTGTCAAAATTAGTATTTTTTTCCCCAAACGCAATTACGGAAGGCACTAGAAAAAGCGCCACAATCAGAAACAAAAGTTTCATGACATGCCTTTCCAAGAATCATATTTAATCATGGTCACATCAAGTCATATTTCAGATATAATGTGCATTAGATTATCTGAATAGTATTTTATAAAAGAAAAATAATGCATACATGATGAATCTTTCAACATTAGTAAAAGGAATTCCAGGAATTATTCCAGGAGGATTATCTATCAAGGATTTCAGCATGGCAACTCAAACTAGTGAAGATATGACAAAAAACATACTAGATAATTTGATGCAAAATGGAATAGGAGAATACAGAGAGGAACAGATTCATTTCAAGGATTCAGACAAATTGAAGACATGTATTATTGCGATTAGCATGGGCTCGCCAATAGAAGAAATATCACGCATGCTAGAATGGCGAGACTTTGAGTCACTTGCAGCAGAGATATTAGAAAAACGAGATTTTGACACTACGAAAAATGTCATCTTGACAAAACCTAAAATGCAGATAGATGTAGTCGGTATCAAATCAGGTGTTGCAATACTTGTTGACTGCAAACATTGGAACAACATGACGCATTCTGCACTTCTGGAAGCAGTGAAAAAGCAGATCGATAGAACCAAACACTTTGTTTCAAAGACAAAAGTCAGAGGAGCAATACCAGCAATTGTCACTCTTTATCAATACGATTTGCAATTCATTGATAAAGTGCCAATCATTCCAATTCACCAGTTAGACTCATTTTGTGATGAATTTTATGGAAATATTGAAGATCTTCAGAGCAGCGTATAGATAAAGAAACCAGTTGTTATCAAAAGAAATGCTTGTGTAATCCTCATTGCAGTATCAAGCGATTTTGAATAAATTTCCAGTTGATTTCCACCCATTACCTTCACATTTGTTTCACTTTTAAGAAGTTCATATGATGACACGGGGGAAGTTTGTTCTGCTTTTTTTGCCAATTCCATAAACCATGAAATAACATCATTAGCCTTTGAGAGGCTTCCAAATTCGAAATACCCATGTTTATTTTTAGCAGTACGTGCTTTGTAATGTGTATCAGAAGTACATATTTCAAGAAAGTTATACCCATTCTTTGAAAAATAATTTGCAATTTCTTCTCTTAGACCATTTAGCATATTATTTGCATCAGCCCATGCAAGAAAGAATTTTTCATCACCAATCTTAAAACACATTATTGCAACTTTTCCGGGACCTAGATCATCTGCACTGAAACTAAGACTTTCAGAATTTGCATATCCTATTTCCATTG
The DNA here is from genome assembly GCA_028867235.1 of Nitrososphaerota archaeon. GTDB lineage: Archaea > Thermoproteota > Nitrososphaeria > Nitrososphaerales > Nitrosopumilaceae > Nitrosotalea. Next base: position 7,335 of record JAGWGS010000050.1, read on the forward strand.
GAAGTGTCTCCTTTGTAATTAATGTATCAAGTGTAGATTTTGCAGCATTTAGCAGATCATCAGCATCAAGCTTTTCAATTTCTTTACCCATTGCATTGTGACTATCTACAATCAAGACTCGTTCATATCCACGATTCTTGCCATATTGCTCAAGTTCAGACTTGATATAATATGGAATATCCTCCATCCCATAGGGAGATAATGAGAGAATCAGTATAGCAGTTTTGTCAAATAATAGACCAGTAGTTCGCGCTTTGTTGACTTGAATTGTGACAGGTTTGGTACTCTTAGAACCTTGTTGAATTGTAGAATTTGTTTTGAGGCTTGTGATATAAAGATCAACTTGAGATTTTGATGGCAGGTTTAGTGAGTGATCAGATATACTATGCATTACCATTGCAGATGAATCAAGATTTTTGTAAATCAGATATGGTATGTTACTTCCACCAATAGGATGGAATGGACCAGGATGAAGGTCTGGTATGACAAGTCTACAGTTATGATTTTTTGTCTTGAATAAAACTTGAAATGTTGAGACTTTGGATGATTCGGAACGTTTTTCCATCAAATACTCCATTGGTTCAGGATCATCATTTGTCCATGCTGCAAGATATGCTTGGAGAAATGCATGTGTACTTGAAAGTTTACCTCTACCTGCAATCCTATCACTGAGTAGAGTCCAGATACTCCCAAGTATACAGAACACAACACCGTATTCAATTGCACGTGGATCAGTCAGCATGGGAATCCACATTGTAGGAGGTA
>JAGWGS010000051.1 GCA_028867235.1 Nitrososphaerota archaeon
AACTAAAACCAGAACCTAAAGTTGAACTAAAACCAGAACCTAAAGTTGAACTAAAACCAGAACCTAAAGTTGAACTAAAACCAGAGGAGAGGTCCACACAAGAAATATCTAATGATGATCCATTTGCTGGAATTTCAACGCAGGACATTGAAAAATATTCTGACATCTTTGATGTATCGCCTCCTGAAAGTGATGATCAGGCGCGAAAACTTGCTGCTGACATTAAAAAATGGATTTCTGCAGGGCGTCCAAAATCCAAACCAAAGGATGAACCAAAATCTAAACCAGAACCAGAAATGAAATCTAAAGATGAATCTGAGGATGAATTAGAGGAAGAACATAAACAAGAAAAAGATGAGAAGCCTATAAAGAAGCGCTCATTATTTGGATGGATAAAGAAATGAAAATCCAAACAAAAGATCTTCTAACACTAAATGAACTGAGTAAAAATGAATTAATCGGCATAATTGAAAATGCTATCAAATTAAAAAAGGATCTAAAAAAAGGAATCTCAAAACCGATTCTTAAAAATAAAACACTTGCCATGATTTTCCAAAAACCTTCAACTCGTACGCGAGTTAGTTTTGAAACTGGAATATTCCAACTTGGAGGACATGCTCTTAATCTGTCTGCTGATGATTTACAACTAAAACGAGGAGAGACAATTGAAGATACTGCAAAAACACTCTCACGATATGTCGATCTGATTATGGCCCGAGTATATTCCCATGATGAAGTTGAAATGCTGGCAAAAAATTCAACAGTCCCTGTGATTAACGGTCTCTCTGATTCATTTCATCCTTGTCAGATATTAGCAGATCTCATGACTATACAAGAAAAAAAGAAGAAACTCAAAGGACTAAAAATTGCTTGGATAGGGGACGGAAACAACGTATGCAATTCTATGATTTATGGTTGCGCAAAAACATCTACTGATATTCATATTGCGACTCCTAAAGGATATGAGCCAAATCCTGATGTAGTCAAAGAGTCAAAAAAACTCACAGATGTTCAATTATTTACTGATCCAATATTGGCAGTAAAAAATGCTGATGTAATAGTAACTGACACATTTGTATCAATTCATCATCAAGCAACTGATAGGACAAAAGCTTTCCTGCCTCGTTTTCAAGTAAACTCTGATCTAATGAAAAAAGCAAACCATGATGCAATCTTTCTTCATTGTCTTCCTGCAAAAAGGGGCCAAGAAGTTACAAGTGAAGTCATAGATGGCCCACAATCTGTGATATGGGATGAAGCAGAAAATAGGTTACATGCACAAAAAGCGCTCATGGCCTCACTCGCTCGAGTCTAACGTTTATAAGAGCTTCACCAAAATTTTTTGTAAATAGGCTTAGTACATATGGCATATTCACAAATATTACGCAGATCTCGAGAAGAGAAGACCAACTATAGGAAGAGAAGACATCTTCTTATGGGTAGGAGAGACTTTATCACAGTTCAGATATCTAATGAAAATACTCTTGTACAAATCCATAAACCTGAAATGGCAGGAGACAAGGTTCTTTCATCTGCTCATTCTAGATCGCTTCTAAACAAAGGATGGAAGGGATCAAGAAAAAGTATTCCTGCAGCATATCTAACTGGCTATCTTGCAGGTAAGAAGGCACTTGCAAATGGAACCAAGAGTGCTGTACTTTATACTGGTACTAGAAAATACACTCAGAGAATTGCAGCTGCATTGAAAGGAATAATAGATGCTGGCCTTGAAGTGCCTGCAGACGCTGAAACTTTTCCATCTGACGAGAGGATTAGTGGAAAGCATCTCAAAGTTGCAAATGAGATCACAAAAGTGAAATCTGCAATAGATAATGAGGTTAAATCCAAATGAGTAAATCAGAACAAAGATCAAGACCACCACGAAAAGAACCAGAACAAGTGTGGACTCCACGAACCAAGCTGGGAAATCTAGTTGCAACTGAAAAGATCACATCTATGAAAGAAATCTATGAAAATGGTTATCGTATTCAAGAAGCAGGAATTATCAAAAAGTTATTGCCTGGAATCAAGACTGAAGTAATTGATGTTGGTATAGTTCAAAAACAGACAACCAACGGTGAGTATACAAGATTCAAAGCACTTGTTGCAGCAGGAGATGAAAATGGTTGGTTGGGAATAGGACAAGGAAAATCAAAACAAATGAGAATTGCAATTGAAAAGGCAACAAATCAAGCTTATCTTAATGTAAGTCCAGTAAAACTTGGCTGCGGAAGTTGGGAGTGTAGATGTGATCAACATCATTCTGTACCATTCAAAGTAAGAGGAAGAGGTGGAAGTGTAACTGTTGAAGTTATTCCTGGACCAAGAGGTCTTGGCCTTGTAGCTGGTGGAAATATTAGAAATCTTCTAAAATTGGCTGGTTTGAAAGATGCGTGGACAAAAAGTACTGGCTCTACAAACACTATGACATCTACTTCACGAGCTGTTTTGGATTGTTTGAGACAAACATTTAGTCAGGGTTGAATGAAAAAATGGGCAAAGCTTTCTTAATAGTTAGAATGAAGGGAACTGTTAACGTTCCATATTGGGCTAACACTACAATGGATCTTTTGAATTTAGATAAAAGATTCAGAGCTACTATCATTCCAGAAAAAGACAACACAAAAGGAATGCTCAATAAAATAAAGCACTATGTATCATGGCAGGAAATTGATGTATCAACTGCAAAAGAACTACTAGAGAAAAAAGCACGAAAGGGTGGATATCAAAAAATCACTGCTGAAGATATGACTAAACTAGGATTCAAAAACACTGATGATCTTGCAAAATCACTTGCAGACGGATCTGTTGCATTATCTAAATTAAAGCCACTAAAACCATGGTTTGCATTATCTCCACCAAAACATGGCTTCAAAAGAAATACCAAGAAGATGTATGGAGAAGGCGGAATTCTTGGTAGTCATAAAGAACTCTTAGCACAAGTGAGGTTAATGATGTAATATGCCGACACGAGCAAGAAAAACAAGAAAATATCGAGGAAGCAGACACTGCGGATGGGGACAGATAGGTCAACACAGAGCAAGTGGTCACAAGGGAGGCCTTGGTCAATCTGGTCTGCACAAACATCATTTCATACGAATGCTCATGACAGATCCAAAACACTTTGGTCATGATTCTACTCACCCACCACATCCAAATCTAGTTCGAAAATGGGCTAGTGTAAGAGATTTGGATGATATCTATGCTAAATTTGGAAAACAGGAAGGTGGCAAGAAATTGATAGACCTTACTGAACTAGGCTACGACAAGCTGTTGGGAGGAGGACAGACTGAAAATGCTTACGTTGTTAAGGTAGAAAAATTCTCTGCTTCCGCCGAAGAAAAAGTAAAACGATCTGGTGGAGAGGTGCAAGCAGTAGCGTGACATCTGAAGAAGGAACAACCTCTGCAGGTTTTTTAAGAACAATTATTTCAAAAGCTGAAACCTATATCCCACAAGTACCCAAGCCGAAAAAGAAAGTATCACTACAAGTTCGTTTGATGTGGTGTGGAATTGCATTATTTATCTACATGATAATGGGTCAGACACCTCTTTATGGTGCGTCAACACCAGCCTTTGATTTCCTTGCATTTGCAAGAGTAATTTTTGCATCACAACAAGGTACTTTGATAGAACTTGGTATTGGACCAATAGTTACCGCTGGATTGTTGATGCAACTTCTCAAAGGTTCTGAGATATTTCATCTTGACTTTAAGAAACCAGAAGATAGAGAGTTGTATCAAACTGCAACTAAGATTGTTACTTACATTGTAATTATTGCAGAATCTTCTTTGTACGGAATGGCAGTTTACGGCCCAAGGATGCCAAATCATGAAGCTATCTTCATCTTGGTAGGGCAGTTAATCGGTGCCTCTGTAATTATCATGTTACTAGATGAACTGGTCCAAAAAGGATGGGGGCTTGGAAGTGGAATTAGTTTGTTTATTGCAGCCGGTGTAGCACAGCAAGTAATTTGGAGCATATTCAGTCCTATGCCAGCAGGAGACGGTGGTCCAGTAGGTGTATTTGCAAACATCATACATGGTGCAATACATCATGACTTTAGTAATCTGTTCTTTAGGGCAAACCAATTACCTGGAATATTTGGATTACTGATAACTGCAGGTGTTTTGTTAATTCTTGTATATACTCAAGGAATCAAAGTAGAGATTCCAATTGTATCTACCAAATATAGAGGATTTTCAGCCGTATATCCAATCAAGTTAATGTACGTATCTAACATTCCTGTAATCTTGGCATCTGCACTTACTGCCAACGCTGTATTTGTGGGTCAGATAATGTGGGCTAACTTTAACCCGCGAAATGCAAATCCTTTCCTGAATTTCCTTGGAATGTTTGATCCTACCTCTCCATCCACTCCTACCGGTGGTATTCTTTACTATGTCACTGCACCGCGTGGATTAGATATAGTGGCACTTGATCCAACAAGAGCTGCTCTCTATATTTTGTTCATGATTGGAATTGTAGTTTTATTTGGAAGATTGTGGATTGAACTTGGAGGTCTGTCAGCAAAAAGTGCTGCCAAGAACTTGTTAGATGCAGAGGTCCAGATACCTGGATTTAGGCGTTCAAACCAACCAGTTGAAAACCTGCTTCAAAAATACATTCCGTCTGTTACCATTATCGGTTCTATCATACTTGGACTACTAGCAGGTACCTCAGATGTACTAGGAACATTCGGATCAGGAACAGGAATGTTGTTGACAGTTGATATCTTGATTAACTATTACAATTTACTTGTTCGTGAAAGAGTCGAAGAAGTAATGCCTACTCTGGGTGCATTGCTTGGCAGAAAGTAAGAGAATTATCATTGTAGGAATTCCAGGAGTAGGTAAAACTACTGTCGTATCAAAGGTAGTGGAATTATTAAAAACAAAAAACATCAAGGTAAGTGTTTCAATATTTGGCACTGTCATGTTTAATGAAGCAAAAAAGAGGGGGGTCCAAAATAGAGACGATCTTAGAAAACTATCTGTAAAAGAACAAAAAGAATTACAATCTACTGCTGCACGAGCAATCTCATCAATTACTGATGACGTAGTAATTGTGGATACACATGCATTCATTTCTACAAATGAGGGGTTTTATCCAGGACTTCCACACAATGTGTTGGAAATTCTCAATCCTGACAGTTTCATCATGATAACAGCACGACCTGAAGAAATTTACAATCGTAGAATGACTGACACCACTAGAACAAGAGACATTGTATCAATAGATGCGATAAAAAAAGAACTTGATGTAACAAGTGCAATGCTTTCTACATGTTCTATACTGTGTGGCTCTCCAATCAAGATGGTTCTTAATACTGAAGGTAAAGTTGATGAAGCGGCACGAGGCATCATAAGTGCAATGGGGTATAACCATGGAACATAGTCTGATTCTTAATTTTCTCAATTCTATTGTATTGCAGATACCTGGTCTAAGTAAGGGGCCATTAGGAAGTGCAAATCCTATTGTAAAGGGAATGATTCCTTCCGCCCTTGGAATCATGTCTATTTCTATAGGTCTGAACTTGCTAAATGCATTAATCAAAAGAAAGATGGTTGACCAGGAAAAACTAAAGCGACTGCTAAAAGAAACGCGTGCTTGGCAAAAAGAAAGAATGGCTGCATTCAAGTCAAAAGACCAGGCAAAAACTGATGAGCTTAACAAAAAATCTGCATACATGAACAAGATGAACATGGAAGTGATGCAGATGAACATGAGACCAATGATGATTACCTTTCTTCCATTGATTTTGATATTCTATTTCGTTCTTCCACCTTTGTTCTCATACACTGTAGCTATATCCCCAATATCTCTGAACTTTATTCCAGGGGGATTTTTTGAACTTACTTGTACTGCCGCAAAAGTAGCTGAATCACAATTGGCAGGTCATCCACATGTATGTCAACATGTAAATGAATTGTATTTCTGGGCTTGGTATTTCCTTTCTTCTGCTGCCTTTAGTGGTATCATAATGCGAGTTACAAAAACTACAATGGATACAAGCTAAATTGCTCCGTTCAGTAATAATTTCTGGTCCTCCAGCCATCGGAAAGACTACCATAGCAAAAGGTTTGGGAGAAGAATTTGGGCTCAAATATCTAAGTGGAGGAGATGTACTCAAAGAGATGGCAAAAGATCAAGGATTTGAAACTGATAGGGATGATTTTTGGGATACAAAAGAAGGAATGAACTTTCTTAATATCAGAAAAGGAAATCCTGAGTTTGATAAACAAGTGGATGAAAAACTAAAAAAAATATTTCTCACAGAAGATGTAATTATCACAAGCTATACTTTGCCGTGGCTGGTACAAGATGGGATAAAAATATGGCTTGCAGGCTCTCACGAAAACAGTGCAAAAAGAATGACCATGAGAGATAGTATATCAATGCCTGATGCTCTTGAAATTGTTAAAAAAAGATATGATGAAAATAGGACTCTGTATCACAGACTTTATGGATTTAATTTTGGCGAGGACTTGTCTGTGTTTAGTATAGTAATACATACAGATGATCTTGGACCTAAACAAGTTCTTGAACAAGCAAAAAATGCGGTAAAAAAACACTATGACTCTCAAACAATTACAAAATCTTAGAGTAATAGACCAAGACATCACAAATGATGCTCATGGGACATATTATGATAAAAGATCAATTGAACAATTATTGGAGTATGGATTCATCTTGCTTGACAAGCCAAATGGTCCTACAAGCCATGAGACAGTAGCATGGGTGAAAAAAATCCTACATGTACCAAAGGCAGGACACAGTGGCACACTTGATCCACAAGTATCTGGAGTCTTGCCAATAGGATTTGGCGAAGCTACTAAAGCACTCATAGTGTTGTTGCTGGGACCAAAAGAATACCATGCACTTGGAAGACTGCACGTGCTTCCTCCAAAAGAAAAATTATCTGATGTTCTAAAGCAACTTACTGGCAAAATATTTCAAAAACCGCCGCAACGCTCTGCAGTATCCAGGCAAACTAGAATACGACATGTGTATGAAATTGAAGTAGTAGAACAAAAAGAAAGACTGTTGCTTCTTAGAATTTTGTGCGAAGCAGGTACGTATGTGAGAAAAATATTCTACGATATGGGTGAGATTCTCAGTGAGGGTGCAACAATGATTGAACTTCGACGAACTAGAGTAGGGCACTTTAATGAAGATTCTAATCTTGTAAAGATGCATGATCTTGTTGATGCATATGCGTTGTGGAAAGAAAATGGCGATGACACAAAACTTAGAAGAATAATTATGCCAATAGAGCTTACATTAAGTGAGATAAAATCAGTTGTAATAAGAGACTCGGCAGTAGATGCATTATGTCATGGTGCACAACTTGCAATACCTGGAATCTTGGAGATATCTTTTGGATTAAAACGTGGAGACCTTGTGGCAATATACACGCAGAAAGGAGAAGTTGTTGCACTGGCAGAAGCAATATTAAATGAAGATGAAATTGTTGAGAACACAAAAGGATTTGCGTTTAAAATCAAAAGAATAATCATGGCTCCTAACACATATCCAAAGAATTGGAGATCAAAGGCTGTAGTTAACAGTTAAAAGGGAATCAAGTCAAAATTTTCAAGTTGATACCAAAAGGTGCTGCTGTATTTTTTATAGTTGGTCTGATAGCGGCTGGATTTTTAGGAATTTACCTGTCTCATATTGCAAATCAAGTCCCTGTATTGGTATATGTGAATGGTCCGTCTCTTACGATAATACCTGACAAAATAAACTACCATGTGGGAGAGCCAGTTAAGATTCGAGTAATAAATTCAGGAACAATACCTTTGATGTTTTCTGATTCGTCATATGGTGTAAAAATTGAACAGCTTGATGGTACTACGATATATTCTCC
>JAGWGS010000052.1 GCA_028867235.1 Nitrososphaerota archaeon
TCTGCTGTATGTGGACTAGTTCCTACTCCGTGTTTACAATATGCTACAAAGAAACTCGGGTATAATGGCGGTATAATGATTACCGCATCACACAATCCTCCGCAATATAATGGACTAAAGGTTATTGCAAAAGATGGGATTGAAATATCAAGAGAAGATGAGTTCAAGGTGGAAGAGATTTACTTTAAGAAAAAATGGAAAATATCCAAAAAATTTGGTGCAATTACTATTGAATCAAAAGCAATTGATGCCTATCTGTCAGGGATTAAAAAACAAATAAACATAAAAAAAATAAAATCATTGCATCCTACAATAGTATTAGATCTTGGTAATGGTGCGCAAGCAGTGACCGCGCCTATATTGTGCAAAGATCTTGGCTGTAAAACAATTCTGATAAATGAAAAAATTGATGGAGCTTTTCCTGGTAGAGGTTCAGAGCCTACGCCTCAAAATTTAGGAAAATTATCAAAAATGGTTATAAAATCAAAAGCTGATCTTGGAATAGCATTTGATGGTGATGGTGACAGAAGCATTTTCTGTGATGAATCAGGAAAAATTCTCACAGGTGACAGATCCGCATTGTTGTTATCAAAATATATTTTACAAAAATATCCTAAATCAAAATTAATTACTTCTGTCAATTCAACATTAGTAATAGAAAAAATAGCTTCTGATTCGCAGTCAAATGTTTTACGAACTAAAGTAGGTAGTGTTGAGGTATCACGTAAAATGGTTAAAGAAAAAGCAATTATTGGTTTTGAAGAAAACGGCGGTTTTATGTTTGGTAACCATAATCAGGTAAGAGATGGATCCATGACAATGGCAATATTGCTTGATCTTTTGGCAACTACTAGAAATTCTTTGTCTGAGGAAATGAATAACCTTCCTCCGTCTTTTACTACAAAAGATAAAATCAATTGTACAAAAGATGAATTCAAGAAAATTATTCAAATGTTGCAATCAGAACCATACAAAAAAGATCTTACCGATGGAATCAAGTTATCATTAGACGCCTCTAGTTGGATAATGGTAAGACTCAGTGGTACTGAGCCTATAGCTAGGATATACGCAGAATCTTCGTCACAATCTAAACTTGATGAAATATTTGGTAAATATTTACAAAAAGTAAAGACAGTACTTGACAGATAACACTTTTAAAACCAATTGTAAGCACACAAAGAATGGAAATGATCCCAATGGGTGATACATGTGGCTAAGGCTTATTACGTAAAGTTTCAGGTGCCGGCTGACTTGGTTAGCCCAATATACGAAGCTGTAAGAGTTGCACATCAAAGTGGCAAAGTAAAGAAAGGTACCAATGAAGTTACAAAAGCAATAGAACGAGGAATAAGTAAACTAGTAATTATTGCAGAAGATGTAGAGCCTGCAGAAGTAGTTGCACATCTTCCTATACTGTGTGAAGAACACGGAATTCCATATGGTTTTGTTCCAAGTAGACAAGATCTAGGTAAATCTCTAGGAATTGATGTTACTTCTGCTGCTGCTGCGATATTAGACGCAGGAGATGCTCAACATATAGTAGACCAAATTGTGGCATCATTGTCGCAGGTAAAAGGCGGTCAAGCTAACCAATGAGTACTGAAGTTCCTACTTCTGCCGAAGTTATACAAATAGTGGGTAGAACTGGAATTGCTGGTGAAGTTATCCAAGTACGAGTAAAGATACTAGATGGAAAGGATAGAGGTAGAATCCTTACAAGAAATGTTAAAGGTTCTGTAAGAATGTCTGACATTCTTATGTTGCGAGAGACAGAACGTGAAGCTAGAAAAATAAAGTGATAAAAATTGAGTGTCCTTGTCAAGCCTTGTAGTTTTTGCAATAAACCTGTAGCAAAGGGTTCAGGTACCATGCTTGTGAAAAATGATGGTACAGTATTTTGGTTCTGTTCTTCAAAATGTAAAAAGAACATGCTAGTCCTAAAACGAGATCCAAGAAGACTCAAGTGGACCAACCGATATGTAAAAGGCGGAATTAAGGTCAAAAAGTAAATGACTGAACAAACATTATTCATTGTAAAGCCAGACGGAGTAGAAAGAAAACTCGTTGGAGATATTGTCTCGAGATTTGAACACAAGGGCTTTAAAATTGTAAAACTGAAGATGTTTACTTTTACAAAACAAATGGCTGAAGAATTTTACGCAGTACATAATACGAGACCTTTCTTTGGTGAATTAGTTTCTTTTATCACATCAGGAAGTGTTGTTGCAGCTATAATAGAAGGAAATAATGCAGTTGCAACAACCAGATTGATGATAGGATCTACAAAATCATTTGAGGCAGCACCAGGAACAATAAGGGGAGATTTTGGATTAGGAATATCTGATAACATCATCCATGCTTCTGACTCTAAAGAAAGTTTTGAAAAAGAAATAGCTGTGGTATTCAAGTGAAGATAATTGCAAATACGACAGCCAATAGTCGCAGTTCTAGGTCACGTAGATTCTGGTAAAACATCACTACTTGATAAAATACGGGGTACTGGTGTACAAGCAAGAGAAGCAGGTGGAATCACACAACATATTGGTGCAAGCTTTCTTCCTTCTGAGATATTAAAGAAAGTATGTGGGCCGCTCTATGCAAAAATGGGAGGTGCAAACCAGGAAATACCTGGTTTACTCGTGATTGATACACCAGGTCATGAAATATTTACAAATCTTAGGGCACGAGGTGGTTCTGCTGCAGATATTGCAATTCTAGTTATAGATGTCAATAGAGGATTTCAGCCACAAACAAATGAAAGTCTAAAAATCCTCCAGAACAGAAAAGTTCCATTTGTTATAGCATTAAACAAAGTAGATATGATTTCTGGATGGAAAAAGAATCCAAAAACAATGTTCATATCACAATCTGTGAAGGAACAAGATTCGTTTGTTCAGACTGCTCTTGATGAATTGCTCTACAATGTAGTAGGGACATTATCAATTCTGGGATACAACTCTGAAGCATTTTACAGGGTAAAAGATTTCTCAAAAGAAGTTGCAATAGTCCCAGTCAGTGCACGAAGTGGAGAAGGAATGCCTGAATTACTAGCAGTGTTGGTTGGATTGACACAGCAATACATGCAAAAAAAACTAGATCAAACAGAAAAAAAGACACGTGGTATTGTTCTTGAGGTAAAAGAAGAGATCGGACTTGGAATGACTGCAAATATGATATTAATTGATGGTACTCTGAGAAAAAGTGATTCTGTTCTAGTTGCTAAAAGGGATTCTGTGATAGTAACAAAACCCAAGGCAATTCTTCTTCCAAAACCATTAGATGAGATGCGTGATCCCAGGGATAAATTCAGACCAGTAAGTGAAGTAGCTGCAGCGGCTGGCATCAAAATTGCATCTCCTGATCTTGATGGTGTGCTTCCAGGAAGTCCTGTTTATGCAACTACTGACGAATCAACAATTGATGATCTCAAAAAGCTAATCGAGTCTGAGATGAAATCTGTATTTATCAAGACTGATACGAAAGGTGTCATTCTAAAATGCGATACAATTGGATCATTAGAAGCATTGACTGATATGCTAAAAAAACAGAATGTTCCAGTGTCTACTGCAGATATTGGGCCTGTTACACGACGCGATGTTATGGAAGCACTTGCAATCAAAGAACGAGATAGACATCTGGGTGTAATAATAGCATTTAATGTGAAAATTTTAACGGATGCCCAAGAAGAGGCAGAAGCAAACCACATTAAAATTTTCCATGATCAAGTAATCTACAGTCTTATTGATACTTATGTAAATTGGGTTCAAGATGATACTGCAAATGAGGAGAATGCTATCTTTTCGGAACTTACACCAATATGTAAATTCACTTTTCTGAAGGGTTTTGTTTTTAGAAAAAATAACCCTGCTGTGTTTGGAGTTTTAATAGATGCAGGAACGTTGAAACAAAAAGTACCTGTAATGAGTACAGATGGGAGAAAAATTGGAATTGTACACCAAATACAAGAAAATGGTAAAAATGTAGATGTTGCAAAAAAAGGTAAAGAAGTAGCTGTATCAATTCAAAACGTAACAATAGGCAGGCAAATATCTGAAGAAGATGTTCTCTATTCTTTTCCTCCATCCCCAGAAGCTAAACAACTGCTCAAAACTTTCTCTCACAAATTGAGCCCTGAAGAGTTTCAAACACTACGAGAAATAATAGAGATTCAAAGAAAAGTTAATCCACTTTATGCTTACTAGGCATATTTTTGAGCAAGCATGTGTAATCCTGGCTCTCCTACTGCACCCATTGCCTTGTCAACAGGTTCTCCATTGCTAAATACTAGAAATGTCGGAATTGAATACACTCCATATCTCTGTGATATTCCAGGCGCATTATCCACATTCACTCTTGCAAATCTAATAGTTTTGTATTTTTTGGCAATCTTCTCAAAAATGGGGGACATGAACTGGCATGGACCACACCATGTTGCCCAAAAATCCACAATTATTGGTGTATCACCTGTTATGGATTTGTCAAAATTGGAATCTGTTAAATCTAAAATCTCTGGTTCCTTGTATGATTTCATCTCTTCCAGTTTTCTTTTCATGATCTTTTCTAATTCTTCATCTACCAAAACTAACTTGATTTAGATACTAGCCATTTAATAATTTAGCCTAGAGATCTAAAATGAATCGCATCAAAACAGGTTTTTCCTCTTTGATCTCCATCAAATGATAAGTTGGCGCCTTGATCTCCATCTTAAAATGATGTTTTTCAACATTTATCTCCTCTCCGCTGATATTTGCTAACAAATGGCATGCGTTATTTTTTGTTATTTTAACATGGAATGTTTTTATTGCAAAACCGTCTGTTACTGTGAGAATTATAATTTCTTCAAGCCAGTTATACAACAAACTCTTCAAATTATCTGCATGAAGCTCTATGGTCCTATTTTCCTTGACCTCAACTGACTTTATGTCAATAATCGTATCCACAACAGATACACCGGCATTTTCAAAGGCTTCATCTATCGTATTGCCAGTAACCTCAATGAATGCATCTGTCATGTGTTCCAGATATCGATAAGTCATAAATTGATGAACATGTTACACACTATTTATTCTAACAATGATTTGATAATCAGAAAGTCTAAATGCATTAGAAAAAGAATGAGTCTTGAAATTGGAACTACCTCGTGGAATGAGAGACATTGAATCAAATGAGTCTTCTAAAATTGAATATATTCGTCAAAAATTCATAGAAACATCAACCTTGTTTGGTTTTCAATTTATGGAACCGTCTCCTCTTGAATTACTATCTGTTCTTGAAACAAAAAGCGGCCCATCAATAAAAAATGAAATCTATCATTTTACTGATAAAGGAGATAGGGAAGTGGCATTACGTTTTGATTTTACAATAGGGCTTACCCGCTTTGCTACATCACAAAAATCTATGAGATTGCCTGCAAAAATTTCTACATTTGGAGGTGTGTGGCGTTATGATGAGCCGCAAAAGGGTAGATATCGATTTTTCCATCAGTGGGATATCGAAATCTATGGCGAACCAAATATAGAATCTGATGCAGAAATAATAGATTTCACATCAAAATTCCTATCTAGTATAGGTCTTGAGAATATTGTAATTGATGTATGTGATAGAGAACTAGTAGAATCCTATGTCAAGAATATTTTCAAGACTGATTCACCTGAAGTTATTGGAGATATTCTCAGAGCTGTTGACAAGATTCAAAAAAAGAGAAAACAAGACATCATTAAGGAATATCAAGAAAAAGGATATTCTGTGCCTGAATTAGAAAAAATTCTTGATTTCTCTGAGATAAAAGGATCTCCTGCTGAAATAGAACAAAAAATTGATACTACGCAAATAAAAAACTGGGACAAGATTTTACAGTTATTTGAGACTCTACAAAACAGAAATGTGAATAATGTTCGAATCAATTTCGGTATAGTGAGAGGACTTGATTATTACTCTGGAATTGTATTTGAGGTATTTGAAAGGGATTTTGATGTAGGTGCACTGGTAGGTGGTGGTAGGTATGATACTTTGACTAGGGCCTTTGGACGAAATGATCTTGGGGCAACTGGTGCAGCTGGAGGAGTAGAAAGAATTGCATTATTGCTAGAAAAACAACAAGTAGAATCAAGCAATAAGAAACCTAGAGTTTCTGTAGTCTTTGCTAATGATACCATGCAAAAAATTGCAATTAATATTGCGTCTAAATTACGATTAGAAGGAATAGCTACGGATGTAGAATTATCAGTAAAGTCCTTGAAAAAACAAATGGAGATTGCCTCTGACTCTAAATATGTGATAATAATTGCTCCAAAAGAATATGCTGAAAATTGTGTTATACTACGAAATATGGAAAATGGGTCTGAAACCTCAATACTGATTGATTCTGTGTTAAGTGAAATTAAATCTAATCTTGGACTTTAAACGCTCTAGTTAACATCACAAGTTCTGGACCGTTTGTAAGCACTCCTACTACTAGAGCATTATTGTTCGCAAGTGTCCCTGAGGAAAGATATGGTGAACCGCCGTTTATGGTTGCTGGTTCTACCTCTACCCCTAGTGTTTGTGATACTATCTTGATGTCCTCTTCCTCTGATGATGGATGAATAATTCCTCCATGTGAATTTGCAACAATCATAGCACCAGTTTGATGGTATCCGGCTACTCTTCTTCTGATTACCTCTACTCCTAAAACGTCTTCAATTGTCTTGATATTTTCTGTTGGAATTAATGGAGATACTATAGCTCCCTTATCATTTGCACAAATCAAATTTCCTAATGCTGTATGTTTTGTATCTAATATGTCCACATTTAGTCCGGTCGATCTCTTCAAATGCGTAACCTCTTCTTCGTGACAATTGCGTGGAAGCAAAAGTCCTTTGTTGTTTACTGCCATTAGTGGACCCAGTAATCTTGTATTTGCCACTGACGTGAAAACATATTCTGTTTTTAAGAATTCAGCAAGATTCTTTGCTTTTGTTTGGGCAAATCCATTTGGTATGAAAACAAACTTATCGTTACATTTGGCATAAATGCCTACGTTAGGATTACGATACACATCATACTTGAAAATTCCCAATAAGCTAGGACGATTTGTGAAAGATATGAATTTATCTTGTATACACTTTAAATAAGTAACAGCAATTGCAAATAGTATGCCTATAGATCCAAATTTTCCTGCAAATCATAAAGTAATTGAAAAATTCAAAGATCCATTGAGTGAGAACTATCACTTGGTTTGGGGTCCTGGACGAATTGCAGAAGCCGCCTCAGATCCTAAAGTTATATCCGACTATCAAGCTATAGGTGAAGAAATAAAACCAATTGGAGTACATGGTACGTTTGTAGCAGTAGATTGGGACTCGTGTATTGCAGATGGGATCTGCTTGATGAGTTGTCCAACCAAAGTTTTTGAATGGTACAAAAATCCTGGTGAAACTGGACGAAAAGACAGAAAAGATTACACTGATAAAGCAAATCCAGTCAAAGAGGCTGACTGCATTTGGTGCATGGCATGCGTTGAAGTATGCCCGACAAAAGCAATCAAAGTTGATCAGCTAAGTCAAGATATCCATGAAAGAGAGATTGCAAAACTTGCATAGCTTTGTCTAGGTTTAAATAACATAGCCTGCGACAAAAAACTATGCCGATACCAGAAGACTTTCCAAAGGGTTACAATCCACTTGGAAA
>JAGWGS010000053.1 GCA_028867235.1 Nitrososphaerota archaeon
TTCCTTGAGTTGTACCAGACAAACCAGCAGAATCTGGAATTGCTACACCATCTGTTTGGGAAACATCCATTCCCAAAACAGTAGATGGTGTAGAACCAGAACAAAATACTCCAAAATCAATACTTTGTCCAGGAAGACCAGATAATGCCACTTGATCAGCCTGTTTTGCTTTATCAGTATTAGCAAAAAAAGCATACCAATTACCATCAGAACCTTGAACCATCTGAAGATTTTTACCATCCACTGTGACATTGGGTTGACCCAATACTTGATCTAGTTGAGTATTGTCTTCGCGTACAATAACTTCTACAACCATGGGTCCATAGAAATGATTATCAAATAGACTATTTTCTGCAGAAACAAAAAGATTAGGATGATCAGAGTATGCTTTTACATTTGGCAAATACATTGGTTGTACAAGCAGTGAGAAAGATAACACGAGAATTAACCAGATTTTGTGCAATAATACGACGTAAGATGATGTAGAAGATAATGTTGTCGAATAATTTATCGACATCATTAATGAATACTAGTTGTATGCCAAGTTTTAACTAGGGTCCTAAAAAAATTACAGTATGATCAAGCCAAAGGCGATCATAATAGCAAGTGGGATATTAGTATTGATAGGTATTGCAATAACAGCATATCAATCTCAAATCACTTCTGAGAATCTTGCAAATGAACAAAATATGCTTTCCACAGGATCACAGATGACTATTACAAAAAATATGGATAAAAATAGCAATCAGATGGGAGTATATTCCATACAAATAACTGATTTTAAGAGTGATGACAAAATAAAAGCTACACTAATAGATCCTAGTGGCTCTGCTACAATAGAGTCAATAACAAAAAGTCCTATTCAGAAGATGTTTGATATCACTTCTACGGGAAATTATACATTACAGGTTGAGAATCAAGGCCAACAACAAGTACAAGTACTTGGAATAATCGGATATTATCCAAAAGGAATAGAACTTTTAGACATATCAGGATTCATAGTGCTCATGATAGGCCTCAGTGGGCTTGCAGTAGGCATGATGTATCTCATAAAAAACCGCGTCAAAACTTAATTTAGAAACTGATCAAGCTCAGTTAACCCATCTATTACATTTGTAAAGTTGTCATCATTTTCCATAATTTTATTTAGTTTATTTAGATCAGCCTGTAGAAATTCACCCCCATCAGTCTGCAGTATCAATACAAAATTGTATTTTATTAGATATGAGAGTCTATTTTTTATTTGATCAACAGACAATTGTAGCTTATCTGCCAAATATGTAGAACTTTTTCCATCTTTTTCAAGCTCTACAAGAATAGATGATACATCAGGATCCGTTAAAGTTTCCATCATTTTTTGTTTATCAAAATCTTCGCTCAAATTCATTACCCAGTTCTAGAGTATACTGCTTTTTTCTTATTAGATATAAAGTCATTTATTAAGACTTGATCAATTTTTTCAGGATTAATGTAATATGCTCTTCCTTGTAGGTGTTTTTCGAGATTTTCAACATAGCTTAACAATTCTGGTTCATCACTTACCATTATAGTATCAATTTCAATCCCTTCTTTTTTGCATTTCTTTGCTTCTTGTAATGTTGACATATCTACTACAGAATCAACTTGTTTATAGCGGTAACATAGATACACAGATTCGTTTTTTATTTCCAGATTAAGATCTTTTTCATTTTTTATTTTAGACATAGTTGTTTGATCAGGTCTATAGAAATTAGAATATGGTTTCTCAGTCAAGATTTGATTTTTTTGTAATTCATTGTCTATAAAACATGCACTTGGTTGACCATCAGTAATTATAACAATTCTTTTATTTTGTGAACCATTTTTTTTTAGAATTTGTAATGCTAGTCTGAATGCGGCTTGATAATTAGTATAATGAAGAAAATTATCATTTGCATCAAATGTTTTCAAATACGGGATATCACTAGGATTAATCCGTGATGCCAAGGAACCAAAACCTATTATATATACAGAATCGTTTGGAAAAAATTTATTATTCAACACATATAGTGCCCACAGAGCTTTTTTTGCAGCTTCTATTCTAGTTCCCACACCTGAGCTTAGAGAATACTTCATGGTAGAGCTTAGATCTATACAATAGACTATTGCAATCTTTACTTCTTCGTTTGCTTCAAATTTTTCAAAATCAGAGAAATCTATTTCCAGAGGGAATTTCAATACTTCATGTTTTCTTTTGTGTCTTTGAATCGCATTTAACACAGTGGAAGGTATGTCAAGATGTTTGATATCGTCGCCTATCTCAAGTTTTTTGCTTGTGTCAAGAATTGTATTACTATATCCAATGTTTCTATTTTCATGAAAGCCGTGTGTATCTTTTTCAACTATTTTTATTGCATCTTCAAGAATTTTTTGCCCAATTTCAAAAAAAGATTTCTTTGTTAGCCATTTTTTATCAGCTTTAAGATATCCGAGATTTTGTAAGCGTTTTGTAATTGACTCATCGCTACCATGTACTTGATGCATTTGTTCAAAATTGTGTTCAGACTTAATTGTTGAAGAACTAGGTATCACACTATCAAGTATATTTTGTAGATCAGTCAAAGATGGGATTTTTTCTTTTAGAGTTTGTGTTGCAATAATTTGGAGAGCTTGTTTAATTTGTCTATCAGATACGGCAGAAGAATTGTTTGTAGATTCATTATTGTTATTTTGAAAATATGTGAATCTAGTATTACTGGTTGCCAAAATACATACCATCTTTTCTATCAAGGATTTTTGGTTCAACCCAACAAAGACCGTCAAGAATTAATTCTATTACACCAGCTCTGAATTCATCATTTACCTTTTCAGACATTTCTATCGGATCACTTGAAATTCCATACTTTTTAATTTCTGTAACAAATATTTCTTGATCAGATACAACTTTTTGGAATATCTTAGAAATAATATCCCGTAATGAGTGAAAATCTTTCAACTGATTGTCATAAGACAGAGAGAGATCACCTGAGCCAAGAATTGTTTGAGAAACATGAAATGATTTTCCTAAAAATTCTTGTTTTATAGAATCAAGCATGGTAGGATCTATCGTACTGAGGTATTCTAAAGAGGTGTGTTTTATGGAATCAGATATAAAAATTCGTATGATCTTGGACCTATTTTCAAATGTATCATCAAGTTCAGTGAGTCCAAATTTTATAGATTGATCAATAGAAAATATGTCGCACGGTCTTGGAACAGCTGATATATCATTAACTATGGATCGAGTTCTTTCTGATTCGCCAACAAGTAATTCTAAACAATGTATCCCCATGCGAACACTTACTCCTTTATCTTGATTTATTTCATTACTAGAGCGAGCTGTTTGTACAATTCTTGCGAGAATCTTAAGCAAAAATATCGGAATGAATGCTTTTGGAATTTTTGCTTCCTGAATTATGATCATCATTTCTTCATCAAGAGATCGTGGATAATGAGTTTGGATATGACTTTTCAATCTATCATACAATGGTTCTATTATTTTTCCAGAATGCGTATAGTCAATAGGATTTGCTGTTGCAAAAAACACTGTTTTTGGTTCAAATATAACAGGATATGCACCAGTAGTGAATCTGCCTTCCTGTAGAACAGATAACAATGATACTTGTTTCCTAGTATCAAGAACAGGTAACTCGTCAATGCAGAATAATCCATGTTTTGCCTGCATTAGTTGTCCTGGAAAATAAGATTCAATTTCATACATTTCCGTACCTTTTTTTGTTACTCGAATTGCATCTATCTGACCAACCAAATCCTTAACAGATATGTCTGGGGTAGCCAATACATACTTGAATCTATGCAAACCATCAACCCATTCTATTCTAGTATCAAGTCTATCATTACGAATTTTTTCCATGCTATCACCATCAACATAAAATTTTGGAATGGACGTACGGTTCTCTTTGTCTTCCAGTAGAGATACCAGGTTATAGGCGGGAAGATCCATTGGACAGTCATTAGTTATGCTACCTTTTATGACAGGCATTAGAGAAAGCAGGTTGGTAGCAATTATTTGAGCTAGTTTTGTTTTTGCTTGTCCTATCTGACCAACCAAGATCATATCATGATATGATAATATTGCTCGGTTTAAAGCTGGAACAACATCATCGTCAAAACCAAGTATTCCAGGATATGCTATATTCTTTGATCTTATCTTTGCAATCAAGTTTCTACGTAGTTGCTCTTTAGCACCGACTATTTTGTAATTGATTTCTAGAAGATCTCGTAGTGTTTTTATTTGAGCATAATCTTCAGGAACTCCAGCCATTATTTCAGCATATTTTGGTTCAGAATTATAACTCCGATTGACAAGAATTTCATACTCTGAAGGCATTCAGGTAAATTACTCCTCGAATACGATTTAAAGTATTATTGTTTTAGCATAGTTTTTATCGGGGATACAGGGGATTTTTTAATACTTGTCTTCACAAGAGTTTAGACACATTGTTAGAATTGCTGGTAAGGACATACCAGGTACTAAAAAGACTATCATAGGAGTTGGCCAAGTAAAAGGGATAGGATACAATTTTGCCAAATCGCTTTTAGAAATATTGAAGATTAATCCGAACAGTAATGTTGGTTTTCTTACAGAGTCCCAAGTAGAAGAAATAGAAAAGGCCATGAGAGATCCAACATCTGTCAACATCCCAGCATGGTTTCTAAACAGACGAAAAGATATGGACACTGGTAATGATTTTCATTTGATAACTTCAGATATTGATTTTAATGTGAGAAACGACATTGAACGAGAAAAAGGCATGAACAGTTGGAGAGGATTTAGACATACATATGGATTAAAAGTAAGAGGTCAGAGTACTCGCACCACTGGTAGAAAAGGAGGTGCGGTAGGAGTTAAGAAAGGAGGTAAAGTATTACCAGCTGGTTCTCCAGGAGCTCCAGCTGAAGGTGCAGCAGCTCCAAAAGCTGGTGCGGCTCCTGCAGCAGCTGCTACTCCTGCAGCGACAGCAGCTCCAAAAGCTGGTGCGGCTCCTGCAGCAGCAAAACCAGCTGCGGAGAAAAAGAAGTAGGTGTAACACATGGGAGATCATCCAAAGAACTCACGTAAGATGTGGAGAAAACCAAAACGTCCGCTTAATTATGATTTGTTGAATGAAGAATTACATGTGTTAGGAACTTTTGGACTCAAAAATAAAAGAGAACTATGGAAGGCACATACAGAACTTTCAAGAATTAGAAATCAAGCAAGATCATTATTAGCATTAACACAAGATGTTAGAAGTAAAAAAGAACCAGTACTCATGAAATCACTAGCAAGAGTTGGATTAGTTAAAGAAAATTCAACATTAGATGACGTGTTAAACCTCAAGGTAACAGACTTTTTGTCAAGAAGATTACAAACTCTCATTCAGAAAAAAGAATCAATAAAGAGCCCATATCTAGCAAGACAAATAGTGGTACATGGCCATGTCATGATTGGAGATAGAATAGTAACAATTCCATCATATACCGTTAAAGTGGAAGAAGAAGATCAGATTCATTTGTCGCCAAAACTAGATCTAAATAAAACGAAACACCAACAAGCTCAAGAAGTAAAAACAGAACAACCTGCAGAATAACAATAGAATAACATTGTTATTTAGCAATAAAATGTATACATGTCAAGATGTGTTCAATTATAGGATATTTAGGAGTAAGTTCAGCTGCTCCCATAATAGTAAAGGGCCTGAAGAGGATGGAGTATAGGGGTTATGATAGTGTAGGAGTAGCAACATTTTCAGAACATCAGATCAGTGTAAGAAAAGGAGTGGGAAAGGTCCTAGAGGTGAACAAAACTGCAAAGTTGGACGAACTTTCTGGAACTACAGGAATAGGCCATACAAGGTGGGCTACTCATGGAATGGTTACAGACACAAATGCTCATCCTCATCCATCAAGTTCAGGAGAAGTGGCCATTGTACACAATGGAATAATTGAGAATCACGAAGAATTGAAAAAAGATCTTCAGCACAAAGGATACACATTCAAAAGTCAAACAGACAGTGAAGTAATAGCAAATCTTCTTCAATACAACTATGATAAGACCAGAGAAATTAAGAAATCAATTATAGACACAGTGTCAGAATTGAAAGGAAATTATGCATTTGTAGCAGTATTTCAAGATGGTACATTGGCAGCAGCTAGACTTCATGAACCATTAATAGTAGGGGTAAGCAAAGACGGGTATTTCATTTCAAGTGATGTGTTAGGATTTGTAGAATATACTGACGAAGTAATGTACATAGATAATAAGGAATTTGTAATAATAGATAACAACGGTCTAAAGATTTTTGATTTTAATGCAAATCCAGTACAACATAACATAACTAAAGTATCAAAAGAATTTGCAGATGCATACAAAGGAGAATATGCACATTATACTTTAAAAGAAATTTCAGAGCAACCATCAACAGTATTAAATGCTGGAAATAATACAAGATTAGAAATTGAGCTAGCAGCAGATTCCATAAAACATGCAAAAAATGTATACATTACTGGAAGTGGAACAAGTTATAATGCGGCATTAATTGCAAAATTTCTTTTTTCAAAACATGCAAAGATAAAGATAGACCCAGTTATTTCCAGCGAAGCACAATTTTCACCAGACATATTTGAAGAAAAATCAATTTTAATTGCAGTATCTCAAAGTGGAGAAAGTGCAGATGTGTTAGAAACAGTAAACATAGCAAAAAAAACAGGATCAAAAATTATATCAATAGTTAACATTATTACATCGTCACTGGTTCATCAGTCATCTATTGCCATGGGACTTAATTGCGGACCAGAGATAGGAGTTGCTGCAACAAAGAGCTTCACATCCCAACTGGTTGTAATTTACAAAATAGTTGACAACATATGTAATGGTTGCATAGGACTAGATCTTACAAATGTATCAGAAGCAATAAAGAAAATCATATCAAATGATTCAAAAATCAAAGAAGTTGCAAAAATATTGAAAAATGTTTCAGATATCTACGTATTAGGGAGAGGTATACACTATCCAATTGCTTTGGAAGGATCATTGAAGTTAAAGGAGCTTACATACATACATGCAGAAGGACTTCCGGGTGGAGAACTAAAACATGGTCCATTAGCATTAATGGATTCAAATTCTTACGTACTGATCATAAACCCACACGATTCTACATATAATGATACATTAACATCAGCCAGAGAGATCAAAGCAAGAGGTGCAAAGATAATAGGAATTTCAGACATACCAAGCGACGTATATGATTACTGGTTAGATATTCCAAGCGTCAGTGAATCACTATATCCTCTAGTAGAAATAGTACCAATACAACTTCTTGCATATCATTCTGCAGTAGACAGAGACTTTGATCCTGATTATCCAAGAAATTTAGCAAAATCAGTAACTGTCAAGTAATTTTCAGATATTCTTTTTCTATCAGACCTAAAAGACTTATAGCATCAATTCCAGTTTTTAGCATACAACCAATAGATGCACCTCCAGCGCCCGCACCTTCTTTCACAAATCCTTCAGAATAAGATTTTAATCCTGAAATTCGAGATTCTGCAAGTTTAAGATTTGCAACCAGTATAGGAATGTCAATTATCTTAGATATTGTCTCTACAAGATTTGCAGACTTGTCTTCAACAACATAA
>JAGWGS010000054.1 GCA_028867235.1 Nitrososphaerota archaeon
TGATGGAAAACTTGTAGTAGACCACCCAAGCGGAGAAAAATTGTCATTTGACTTTCCTCGCTCTTCAAAACAAAAACATCTATGCCTTACTGATTACTTTGGAAAAGACGACATTGTTGCATTCCAGGCAGTAACTGTAGGAACAAAAGTATCTGATATCATAGAAGAATGGAACAAGCAGGACAAGTATACTGATGCATACTATTTGCATGGAATAGCAGTGGAGACTGCCGAAGCAATGGCAGAGTGGATTAACAACAAGATTCGGGAGGAACTTGGCATAGGCCCTAAGAGGGGATTGAGATACAGTTGGGGATATCCTAGCTGCCCTGATGTCTCACAACATCACATTGTGTGGAAACTATTAGAACCCCAAAGGTCTGGCATGACACTAACAGAGGCAGGGCAAATCATTCCAGAACAGTCCACTGCTGCCATAGTGGTGCATCATCCAGAAGCAGAATACTTTGTACTGTGATTATACCACAACAACAAAAGACAATAATTGATTATTTCTCTAGTATCTATATTGGATACAAAAGAACTAGATAAAATCCTGTCTTGTCCTATTACAACCAAAGTAATTGCAACTGGAAGACTTGCTGCTGTAATGATCATTCTATTTGGAAAACAGCCGTCAGTATTGATGACAGAAAGACCGAAAACAATGAATCATCATGCAGGTGAGATTGCGTTTCCAGGCGGAACATGGGAAAAAGATGATGGGGATCTACTAGATACTGCAATCCGGGAAACAAGAGAGGAGCTTGGAATTGCGGTAAAACGCTCTATGGTTATTGGGAATCTAAAACCTGTTACAACACTAAATTCTGGTTTTACAATACTTCCGTATATCACAATACTTGATGTCTTGCCAAAAATTACTCCAAACTCAGAGATTGCATCACTACTTGAGATACCTCTTGTACCATTGTTGCATACCATTGAAGATGACAAAGATCCTGCTCACAAATCCATAATGGAGATGTATACCTTCAAGTTTGAGAACCACTTGATCTGGGGTGCATCTGCAAGGATGCTCAAGCAGATGCATGACAAGATCTTGTAATGGTTACTATGGTATCTGAGATTCATTTAAAAAGAGGCTAAAATGTCAAATTTTTATGGCTGCACACAAGTCAACTCCAAGAAAGAACAGGTTGATGAAGAAAATAAAACAGAACAAATCTGTACCAGCTTGGATAATTGTTAGGACAAAGCGTAGAGTGCGAACAAATCCTAAGAAGAGACAGTGGCGCAGAACGGATGTGAAGGTGGGATAAATGTCGGCAGAAGCAACAGAGAGAATTTACACTATTAACCTTGGAAAGGTGCTCTTATCACCAAACAACCAGAGGGCAAAGAGAGCAATCAACATGATACGAGAGTTTGCCATAAAGCACATGAAGTCTGAGAATATCAAGATTGAAGAAGAGATTAGCCACTTGGTATGGGCAAGAGGAATAAGACATCCTCCAAGAAAGATTAGAGTCAAGATTACAAAAGATGATGGAAATGTCATTGTATCAAAGTATCAAGAAGACAAAAAGGCAGAAGAGTCAAAATCTGAGAAAAAGTCAGATGATAAGAAAAAGTCTGACAAGTTAAAAAAAGAAGAAAAGAAAGTAGAGGAAAAGAAGGAAGACAAGAAGGAAAAGACAGAGAAAAAGACAGAAGAAAAGAAAGAGCCCAAGACTGAAGAGAAACCAAAGAAGGTAGAAAAGAAAACCGAAGAGAAAGCAGTAGAAGAAAAGAAAGAAAAGTCTGAGAAAAAGACAAAGAAAGAATAATCTCTTCTTCTTGAAATCTAGAAATTTTAATTTTTAAAATTTATTCTATCTGATCTAGTGCAAGGTCAATTTTTACACTTGCATCAGGTTCATCCCAATCAAGTACATTTTCTTTTGGAATGAATCCTAACGGGTCGTACTTGTCAAAGCGTGTCTCGCCTTCAATTGATGTCAGCAACACTACCTTGGAGCTCTCACCTGCTGTAACAGACATGCTTACGCGTGTGCTGTCATCTCCAAATATTCCGCTGATTGTATTTACCATTGAATTTAAAACTCCGATTGGAACCTTGTTTCCGCCTACTACATACATTAATGCACTCTTGATGTTTTCTGGTGATGCATCCTCGTACAGCATCTTGATTGAATCTCTAAGTGATGTTTCTACACTTGGCATGTCTTTGCTTGTTGAAAGTATGCTTGTTTCAATTGGCAAAGATGAGCACTTTAGTGTGGATACTACGTGAAGCAATGCCGCATTTGTTATTTCGTTGCACTTGATTGGCGTAAGGTCTGGATTGCTCTCAAGCAATGCATCGTTATCTATTATGACTGTACAATCTGAATTTGCCTTGAGTCTCTTAAGAGATACTCCTGAGAAAAATATCCTATCTTTTTCAAACTTGAACGGCATTATTCCAAAGGAAAGGACGCTTTTTCCTGATTCCTTGCCTATTTGAGATACTATTGGAGCAAGGGCTGCACCAGACTTGCCTGCAAGATTTGCAACAACTAGAACTGTAGAATAGTTGGATATCTTTTCTTCAATTGATTCTCTTGCTCCCAATGAGACACCCCTGATCAAGTATGCTGAAGGATTCAAGATCGGACTAGTATTGATTAAAATCTTTGAAACATCATAATTCAAATCTCGTGCATCATGGCTTATCAAAAGGCAGTCATGACCAAGGGTATTTTTGATATCTAGTGCTAGTTTGCATCCTGCACCGCCAAGGCCTACGATCAAAACTGGTTCTTTCATCTGAAATTCCATGACTCCTTCTTGCTTACAAAATTGATTAAAAAACTTTGTTGCTTAGTTTTGATCCAAACTCGGATCTAAATTATTTAGCTCACTGTACCATACAGACCATTGGGTGCAGCACTTGTTATCTTGACATTTACTTTATGTCCCAATTCTACATCCTGGTCTGTTACTATCTGCTTGTAGGCAAAGTTTCTTCCCTTTGTCTTTCCTTCTGATCGCTCATCAAAGAGCACTTGGCCCTCCCAGCCTATCCACTCTTTGTTTCTCTCAAGTGATATTTTCTTTGCAAGATCAAACACTATCTTGCTTCGCCTCTTGACTTCTGAGATATCAATTTGTTCTAGCTTGGCTGCCTTGGTGCCGTCTCGCGCACTATATCTTGAGAGATTTACAACATCCGGCCTTGTAGATTCTATCAAGTCTACTGTCTTGGCAAAGTCCTCCTCAGTCTCTGTTGGAAAGCCTACTATGATGTCAGTTGCAATAGTGAATCTCTCAAATTTCTCCCTAAATGCAGTGTCTGCGTCATGGTATATCTTGGCAGTATGCTGTCTTTTCATCTCTTTTAACACCTTGTCACTTCCACTCTGGACTGGAATGTGCAAAAACTTGAAGACTTTGTCACTTTCAAAGCTCTCAAGTAATCCCTTTTGTATGCGTGGAAGATACATTGGGCTCATCATACCTACTCGTACCATGAAATCTTGTTTTATCTCAGATACATTGCTTACAAGTTCTGACAAGCTAGATCCAATATCTAACCCATAACACCCATTGTCAGTTGATGTAAGCCATACCTCGACACATCCGTCTTTGATCTCTTGTCTTACTTGGCGTACAATATCTCCGACTCGATAGCTTTGTAATTCACCTTTTGAAATTTTTGTCTGACAAAATGTGCACTGACTCATACAACCACTTGCAATTTCTATTATGCCTACAACTGGATTGAGCCTAACCTTTGGCAATCCAATCTTGCTCGCATCAGTATCATCAAGTTCTATTTTTTTTATTCCCTGTAATGTAGATTCTATTACATCAAGTGTTCTGCCGATTGAGTTTGGTCCCAACATGCTTGCATTGGGACTGAATTTTTCTACAGTATTTTTTTCTGCTTTTGGAAGGCACCCTGCAACAACAAGTGGAGCATCGCGCAGTTTTTTTATTCGATGTACCATCTTGTGTGCAGTTACATCTTTAACAGAACATGTTACCAGTACACTTAGGTCAGAATCTTTCTCGCTTTCTGCAAGTGTATGGCCTCCATTTACAACAAGACCTGATATCATTTCAGAATCTGCAAAGCTTGCAGAGCAACCATGTGCCTCTACCCAGATCTTGGCCATTGCTTATCCAAGAAGTTCGTTTACTTCTTTTTCAGTCAATAATTCCTTTGCAACGACAAGCTGTCTGATTGTCTTGCCTGTCTTGAGAGATTCTTTGAACAAGTCTGCACTTGCCTGATACCCAATCTTTGGTGCAAGCAAGGTGACAATTACTGGACTGTTTTCTATGTATTGACCTAGCTTTGTCTTGTTTGCAGTCAATCCATCAATTAGGTTTTTTGAGAATATCGGCACAAAGTTTCGTAGCATGTCCATTGAATCAAGTACGGATTTTACCATTACTGGAAGCATCACATTCAACTCAAATTGTCCTGCCTGTGCTGCAAGTGCTACCGTAGAATCTTTTCCTATAATATCAAAACAAACCATGTTCATGCATTCTGCAAGAGATGGGTTTACCTTTCCTGGCATGATTGAAGAGCCTGCATGCACTGCCGGAATTCCTATCTCTGATAGTCCTGCTACAGGTCCTGATGCCATTAGTCTTATGTCATTTGCTATCCTTCCAAGCTCTAGTGCTAGGTTTCGTAATGTAGATGACATTTTTGCAACTGCAAACCTGCTTTCTAGGCCAAACTGCATGTCCGGTTCTGGCTTGAGTGAAAGCTTTGAAATCTTGGCTAATTCTGAAATTACGACTGTTCTGTATCCTTTTGGAGTGTTTGCACCAGAGCCTACTGCAGTTCCTCCGAGTGCAATTTTTTCAAGTTCTTTTTTTGCTTCAACTATTGAATCCCGAGCCTTGGCAATTGCAGTTGCATATGCTGCAAACTCACTTCCTAATGTAACTGGAAGTGCATCCATAAGATGGGTTCTTCCAATTTTTTGGTAACTTGAAAATTCTTTTGCCTTTTTTGCAAGTGTCTTGATTAGTTCATCAATTGCTGGTATGACTTGGACTGTATCAAACAGTATTGCAACATGCATGGCAGTTGGAAATGTATCATTGCTTGACTGTGACATGTTAACATGATCATTTGGATGAAGTGATTCGTAATCTCCTTTTTTCTTACCAAGTATCTCTAATGCAATATTTGCTAAAACTTCATTTGTATTCATGTTAAATGCAGTGCCTGCACCGGAGTTGATTGCCTCCACGACAAATTGGTCCAAGTGGTTTCCTGATAACACTTGGTCACATGCCTTGACTATGGCATCTCCTCTTTTTTTGTCAAGTGTCTTTACTTTCATGTTTGCAATTGCTGCTGATCTCTTAATCATTACAAACGACATCACAAGATAAGGATGGGATCTCTGTCCTGTTACATGGTATTGTTTTATGGCTCTTGCAGTAAATGCTCCATAGTATGCTTCTGCTGGAATTTCTACTTTTCCTAAAGAATCGGTATCTGTTCTAAACTTCACGTCCCAACTAAAATTAATTTTCCTAATATGCATTCGCATTTTTGGAGTTATACTTGATCTAGAGTTGTAAGAATGTGATAATTTCTCAAGAAATTTCCCAATAAGTTAATATATTTAGATTTAAACATTCGAAACGATGAACAGACGATACAGTATGATGTCAATTGCCGCAGTAGTGGCAGTGGCAGGATTATTGTTCGCAAGCACATATTCACAGACTCAGATGGCTGCATCTACTCAAAGTATCCCAAGTGCATCTGCACAAGGTACGATGAGAGCAGTCGATGACATGGGCGGTATCAAGTTACAGATGCCAAGTGCATTTGCACAGATACCAGCAGATCAAGTTGATAGTATGGCCGCACAAGGACGCCATGTTGTAGATGTCAAGTTAGTTGCACAAAGTGCTGACTTGCCAATCATGGGCGGTGGTAAATACCACGCATTGACCTTTAACGGCCAAGTCCCAGGACCAACCGTAAGAGTTACACAAGGCGACATCGTCAGAGTAACACTTACTGTACCATCAACTGAATCAACACCACACTCCATAGACATGCACGCAGGACAACTAAGTGCAACAAACTTTGGAGCAGTGAAGGTTGGTCAATCTACCACCTATGCATATATCGCTGAGGTTCCTGGTGCATTCAAGTATCACTGTGAAGGTGTCAATCTAGCTTCAATGGACCAACATGTAATGTCCGGCATGTACGGAGTTACAATCGTAGATCCATTGGACGGTTACAAGCCATTGATTGTAGACAAGACTGTTGCTCAAAACGGCAAAGTCTCAGTAGTACATCAACGCTATGAAGCCGATGCAAAAGAATTTGTCTTAGAGTACAATCAATTGTACTTGACAGCAGATGGCAGCTATGATCAGACTGCAATGTTCTTACACAACACCACACAGACTGTTGTAAACGGTATGGCATTTGGTTACACACCAAACGCAGACATCAACAAGCTGATAAAAGGTGATCCAAGCAAGAACGTCTTCCCAGTACAACCCTGGAATGCTCCAACACTAAAGCAATATCAAGGACATCCATTGTTTGTCGATCTTGATACACACTACAGAATCTTTGTAGTTAATCAAGGTGACATGCCAGTATTCTTCCACATAGTTGGTGGAATGTTGGATCGTGTAACACAAGGTAACCATGTAGAAGCTCAAGGTAGTCAAACTTGGTTAATCGGCGGTTCACAGGATGCAATCATTGATACTGTCTTTAACAGCCCTGGTGCATATGTAGCAGTCAATCATGACTATGCAGCAATCTTTACAGGTGCGGCCACAGTATTTGTCGCAGGCGACCCATTCAATTTGGGCTACAAGGCAGGCGATATGCCAAACCCATCTGATGCAGTACCTCCATTGGGCATGAACTCTATCCCACAAAAGGAAATTGTTCACTGTCTATGTACTGATAACCAGTCAGCTGCAATTGCGACATCTATTAGCGGGTAAATCCCCAACTTTTCTCTTTTTGTTTTCTTGATGACTTAATCTTGATTATGTTTTTCACATTTTGTAATTTAGATACTGTAAATCAACAAGACACATTGTTAACTAACAAAGTTAGACAATCATTATAATTGTAGATTCGATTGGTTTTATTGAAAATGAGTCAAACAATTTCCAAGGACAGGAAAATTTTGATATTTTCTTTGATCACTGCTGCTACAACAGTGATTGCAGGAATAATGCACTTGCAGATGGTGCCAGGGTCCATATCCCGCAACACCGGTGAAGGAATTCTTTTCTTGGTTGGAGGGTTGATGCAGATATTCTGGGCAGTACCAGTGGTAAAGCACTGGGGAAAAATCTGGCAGATAATCGGACTAGTTGGAACTGGCGTTTTTGTCATATTGTGGTATCTTGATAGGCTTCATCTCATGCCTGAAGGAAACATTTTTGGAGGAGGACAAGAAACTCAGCCCGATCATGCCCCAAGAGAATTCCAACAAGGAAACATGACCGAAGGAGAATTCCCAAGAGGTCCAAGGCCGCCTCAATTGGGACTACAAGTGGGAAAAATACTATTCCCACCAATTGAGCTCTTTCAGATCGCCTTTATTGGATTGTATGCTTGTCTTGGCAAAATGATATCAAAAAGACAATAA
>JAGWGS010000055.1 GCA_028867235.1 Nitrososphaerota archaeon
TACTCATATATAATAGTGAATTGCCAATGAGCAATTCTTTTTTCCAAAAAGATATTGTCTCAGTGCGAGATTTTGATAAACAAAAGTTTGAGACTATTTTTCAGGCCACTGATAAAATAATTGAAATGAATCAAAATGAGAGAAGAGAGATTGTACGAGGAAAGACTCTTGGATATCTATTCTTTGAACCTAGTACTAGAACTAGATTAAGCTTCGAGGCTGCTATGGCCTCAATAGGAGGCACTTCTCTTGGCATAGCTGATGCTTCATCTTCGTCTGCAAGAAAGGGCGAAAGTCTTGCAGACACGGTAAAAATTATGTCCCTTTACTCTGACGTATTGGTTCTCAGACACCAACTTGACGGCTCTAGCAGATTTGCAGCAGAAATATCTGAAAAACCATTGATAAATGCTGGTAGTGGAACAGAGGAACACCCGACACAGGCAATACTTGATCTTTATACTATACGAAAAGAAAAAAAGAAGATCGACGGTCTCAAAATAGGAATTGTAGGAGACCTCAAGTACGGACGAACTGTGTATTCTCTTCTATATGCTCTTAGTAACTATAGTGTTGATGTCAAATTAATATCTCCGCCCTCACTAAAAATAAGATCTGATTCAACATATGAAATAAGAAAGAAACTCCAATATTCAGAAACTAGTGATTTGGAAGAAAATCTAGATGACCTCGATGTAATTTATGTTACAAGAATACAGAAGGAAAGATTTGCTGACCTTGAAGAATATGTAAAAGTTAAGGGAAGCTACAAGATTGGTAAAGAATTAGTAAAGAAGATGAAAGATGATGCTATCATAATGCATCCATTGCCACGCCTTGATGAGATCTCACATGATATAGATTCCACAAAACAAGCCAAATATTTTAAACAAGCACAATACGGAAAAGATACGCGTGCAGCACTTCTTGCATTGATCCTAAATGAAAATGGGGTATAGATATCAAATAGTTCCTTACATCGTCACTAGTTTTACATTATCCATCTTTTTGTTTGTCTGAAAGTCTCGTGTCATGACACTTATCTTTTCAGCATCTCCGTGTAACAGAAAAAGCTCCATACACTTGTTTCCATCTACTTTACTATGAAGATGTGTTCCGATCAGGTCTTCATGATTGTGTTTAATTCCTGTCACGATTTGTTCTGATTTTTCGTCGTGAACGATCATGAGTATGGCGTGAATTAATCCTGATAAGGTGCTATGCTGTTTTTCTTCTGCCACTAGATTTCTTATTCCAGCACGAATGATCTCAGACCTGCCAGAGAATCCCATGGTTTTTTGTATTCTGTCCAATTCTGATAGAATTTCATCATTTAGGGATATGGATACTATGGGCATGGTACTACTATTATTAAGTATCTTATAAGTTTAGCAACAATAATTATTAATATTTTATAAATTTATTAATAACTTACGGATAAAACCGGTATGAATAAACTCGGTGCAGGAATAATTGTAGGTGTGGCAATTGCAGTGGCAATAATTGCAGCCATAGTTTTATCAAATTCAAATGTTTCTTCACCAGCAAATCTACAATCAAGTGAAACTCCAAAATTCAAGGTGGCCGCATCATTTTTCCCGCTGTATGAGTTTGCAAAAAACGTTGGTGGTGACAAAGCCCAAGTCTATAGCTTTCTCCCAATTGGATCAGAACCACATGAATGGGAACCTAGCATTCAGGAAATCGAGGGACTAAAGGGAACAAAACTTTTCATTTACAATGGAGCAGGCATGGAAGCATATATTTCAAAATTTATGGAATCAGGAGAATTTGCAAATATGACATTTGTAAAGGCTACTGATGGCATCACTCTACTAAAGGCAGATTCTGCTGAAGATGACAAGGAGATTTTGACGCAAGGTGGAATGGATCCGCATGTATGGAATGATCCAATATATGCAGAACAAGAAGTCATAAATATTAAAAATGCAATGAAAAAAGCAGATCCTGCGAATGCACAATATTATGAAGATAACGCAGATGCATACATTACAAAGTTATCAGCACTAGACAATAGCATAAAGACCGGATTATCGCACTGTAAAAAAGATACTTTTGTATCATTTCATAATGCTTTTAATTATTTCACAAACAGATATGGTGTACATGATGTATGGATTACGGGAATTGCGCCAGAAGCAGATGTACCGCCACAAGATATACAAAAAGTGATCCAGATTGCAAAGGACAAGGATGTCAAAGTGATCTTTTCTGAAGACTTGGTGGACCCAAGGCTTGCAAATACACTTGCAAGTGAAGTTGGTGCAAAGGTTCTAGTATTGAGCCCACTTGAGGGAATAAATGAAACTGAACAACAAGAAGGAAAGACATACTTGGACAAGTGGCATGAAAACTTGAAGAATTTGAGGGTAGCTTTAGAATGCCAGTAAATGCTTTAGATGTTGATAGTGTTTCAGTAAGCCATAATGGAATTTTGGCAGTAAATAAAATTAGTTTCAACGTTCAAGAAGGAGACCTCTTAGGAATTGTTGGGCCAAATGGAGCAGGAAAAACCACATTGTTCCGTGCAATTCTTGGATTGCAAAATTATCAAGGAAAAATCAAGCTGTTTGGATATGAAGGACATTCGTATACCACATTACTTTCAATGGTAGGATATGTGCCACAAAAAGTAAATTTTGAACCCAATTTTCCTGCAACAGTCTATGATGTGGTTTCAATGGGAATCTTACCAAAAAAGAAACTGGCTAAAGGTGCAGCATTGATACAAAGTTGTGGATGTTGCTGGAATAGAATATTTTCTACATCTAGTAAAGACCACGAAAAAATAGGAGAATCGCTAAAAATTGTGGGATTAGAATCATTCAAAGACAGAAGAATTAGTGAATTATCTGGAGGAGAGCAACAGCGAGCTTTCATTGCAAAAGCTCTTGTCAAAGAACCATTGTTAATGATATTAGATGAACCTGTAACTGGAGTAGACATGGATGTGCAAAACAAATTCTATTCAGTGCTCAGAAAAATAAACAAAGAAAATAAGATCACTATAGTGTGGTCTTCACATGATCTTACTGCAATTTCAGATCTAGCAACCAGAGTAGCATGTATGAATAGAGAATTATTTTTCCATGGAGAAAAGGAAGAATTTTTTGCAAACAAAGACATGCTTAAAACATATTCTGAATCAGCTATGCAGCTGCACATGCATAAACATGATATGTGATTTCAATGGCTCTTGATATCTTGA
Source organism: Nitrososphaerota archaeon (assembly GCA_028867235.1). Taxonomy (GTDB): domain Archaea; phylum Thermoproteota; class Nitrososphaeria; order Nitrososphaerales; family Nitrosopumilaceae; genus Nitrosotalea. The sequence continues at coordinate 3,230 of JAGWGS010000055.1, forward strand.
CTTATGGTTTTATGCAAAGAGGTCTGCTCACTGGCATAGTGGTCTCAATAACTTGTTCTATGATAGGCTTGTTCTTGGTCTTGAAACGATATTCTCTTTTTGGAGATGCTCTCTCACACGTTGCATTTGGAGGCATAGCACTTGGATTCTTTCTTAATGTCTATCCCATTTGGACTGCATTTGTTGTTTCCGTTTCTACTGCTCTTGGTATTACAAAACTAAGAAAGAGTACCAAAATATCTGGAGACGCTGCAATAGCAGTACTGCTGTCATCAGGCTTTGCAATGGGGGTATTACTCATTAGTGCATCTCACGGTTTTACTATTGATCTCTTTAGCTTCCTCTTTGGAAGCATCTTGTTGACAAGTGTACAAGACACATTACTGATTGTATCAGTAAGTTGTGGAGTTATTGCAACACTAATTGTTATAAGAAAACCCCTGATACATTTCACGTTTGACGAAGAGCAAGCAAAAGTTCATGGAATACCCGTTGAAAAACTAAATTACCTATTTGTGGCCTTGGCAGCAGTTACCGTAATTGCAACAATGAGGCTGGTTGGAATATTATTGATATCTGCACTAATAGTATTACCAAACATAACCAGCATAATGATGGGTAAGGGATTCAAAAATACAATGCTAATTTCTATTTCCATGTCTGTTTCAGCAGTAATTACAGGCATAGCCATATCTTATTACTTCAATCTTGCTCCTTCGGGAACTATAGTTATGTTGATGGTTACAATGTTTGTTGGAATATTGATAGCAAAACATTTTGGTGTGTTTTCTACAAAGGCAGTAGATATGCATAATCTGTCTATAGCCAGTTAATCTCTTATCTTGTAAATAGTATCATTATGGAATAATCTAAAACACATTTTTATACAATGGACACGATCTTACGGCAATGAAGTCAAAACCATTTGGCGCACTATTTGGTCTTTTGGCTCTAGTTGCTATCTTAGGTGTAGCACCAGCATTTGGACAAACAGCAAATGAAATTGATATTGCAAAAGGTGCAGGCGGCAGCGCACAAGCAGCCTGTGTATCAACAAACAACTGTTTTAATCCAAATCCACTGACTGTTGCACCAGGAACAACGGTAACTTGGAAGAACACTGATACTGTCATGCATGTAATATGCAGCGGTAAAGTCACAGATGATGAATGTGGCAAAGTGTTCGAAGATGACACTCTAAAACCAGGACAAACATTCCAATTTACCTTTGCAAATGCAGGTACATTTGATTACTTTTGCTCTGTTCATCCATGGATGACAGGTCAAGTAATTGTAGGAGCAGGTAGCGGTACACCAAGTACAACAACTACTCCAGCAAATGTAACAACTACAACAACTACTCCAGCAAATGTAACAACTACACCAAATGCAACAACTACACAGAATAGTACAACAGCTGTACCAGAATTTGGTCCAGTAGCATCAATAGTTCTTGCAATTGCTGTAATGAGCATGGTAGTATTTGTAGCAAAGACTAGAGGAATTCCAAAATTCTAAACTCTAACTTTCTCTTTTTTATTATTTTTTCTCAAGATCCCAACTGTGGGTTTATTGTAGATAATGAAATAGCATGATCATCATGTAATACTCCTACTCCTATTGAAACATCTTTTATTCTAATTACAATTTTTGCCAAGTCTTCATCTGAAAGAGAATATTGTTTGGCAAGGGCATCTTTGACTTTCTTTTCAGTGTCTGATATTTGATTTAGTCCAGATGGAATGGATATGTCAAGAGTTTTTCTAAACATACTTGCTGGAATCTTCCCACTATCATCTTGTATTATGTAGAATGAAATCTTGTCTATAATTACTTCATGAGGTAGAGTGTCTAAAGCATTTGCAGTATAAAATGCCTGAACATTTAATACGTTAATATCATTTAATGGTTGATTTGTCATAGTCATTCCTCCACCAAATGTAGAGTCTAAAGGTACAGTGATTATGGTGAATCCCTCTATGAAATTTTCATTATTATTTCCAAGTGTAGTTCTGATGTCTTGGCATGTTATACTTTTCGATGTTTCAGAGTCCATTTTTAATAAAACTGCATTTGAACTGGGGCCATTGTTTACTACTGCATTCCAAAGGACTTGTGTTTGAAAACTTTGTTTATTAAACAAACTGATGTCTGTATCATAATGTCCTGGTCTTAGTGGACCTTCTCCTGCATATATTGAACCACATTCAAACTTGGTTGTATATGTAATACTTCTTGAGGAAGATGATGATTGTATTGCAGAGTTATTAGGTATGTCTGTAAAAGTAACAACAGTTTGAGAATTATTTACTTGAGTAGTTTTCTGAATCTGATCTACACTATATCCAGAGGACGCACTTGTTTGAATTATGACATAGTTTCCATTCTTAATTCCTGACAAAGTGATAACTCCATCTTTATCTTTGTCAGTATCATCTGAAGAGTTATCCTTTATTGTATAATTTCCAGTTCCGGTAAATGGATTTGGTGATATTGAAAATTGATTTCCTCCAACTAGCTTGTTATCACTTGAAAGTGAAATTATAGTAAGGGATGCACTTTGAGCAAATACTGAATTCTGATGTATTTCCAGACCTGTCACTATGAGCATAATTGATGTAATCAACACTACAAAAATAGATAGAAGTATCTTTGATTTTCTTTTCATTTTCTAGTTTTAGTCTATCTTGTTAATAATTTTATGTTAAGCACCAATGATGCTCAAGAATTAAATAGGTTACAAGGTTTTTTTTAATTGATGCAACTTTACACCAAGGGCATATTATCACTTGTTTTTGCGTTGATAATTTTATCATCTTCAGTTCCATTCATTCCTCAAAAAGCATATGGTGACGGTTTTACTCAAGAAAATGTTCAAGCAAATATTGGGAATAGGGTGATCACAGCTTTTATCAAATTAAACCCTCCAATAATAACTTCAGATAGCTCTCAAGACAAATATCTACAGTTTAGATTTTTTGATGCAAATACCAATACTACTATAAACAATGTCTCATTTTTCATTAATGCCACAAAGGGTGACAAAGTTCTAATGCATGAATTATTTTACACGCACTCTGGATATCTTACTATAAAGTTCCAACCTGGTGGTAGCGATGGAACATACACCGTGTATGGCGATACTGATCCAGTATTGGGTGGATGGACGTCACAAACAGATGAGGTAACAGTTGCAGGGCCAATACTTTCTGAAGGAGGCCTTTATCATTTTCATATGGAACTATTAGCTCTTGACTATGCTAATACAATAATAGATAGATCAAATCCTCCAACCTTTGATTCTTATCTTAGTGTGGGAGATGTATCTACACAGGATGTAACATATCAAAATAATCAATATAACACTACTTTGATATCTTACTATGATAAGACATCTGACTTTAACTTTGATCAATCGACTAAACAATTTTCATGGAAAATGCCATTCAACTGGAATGTAAGTAGATTCCAAGATAGACCCATATTTATCCACGAGGAATTACGAGTTCCAAAATCTCTAACTGGCTTTTCTGATACTCCTACATATGCAGCAAGTGCTGAAGGATATGGTCTTACTGGAAGAAGAATAATTGTTGATCCATATACAATTGGTGACTACATGATAGTACACTTGTTCCTTAACAAAGCTGACTTGGTAAATATGGCAAAGACAGTGCCTAGCGGCGCTAATAGTATTGATTTCAAAGTAGCACCAGAAAAGCCCAATGTACAATCATCATCTTCTTTACTAACAGACTTTGGTGGTTGGCACATAAAACTTGGATGGAATCCAACAACATTATCCGGAAACTCACAAAATAAATTAAACATTGGATTCTATGATTCCTTTACAGAAAATCAAGTAAATGGTGTTGTACATTATGATATTCAATTACTTGATAGTGATCAGAGTGTATTGTGGGCAAAGAATAATGCTGTTGCACAAAATGGAATGGACACTCAAACCATAAACTTGCCTAGCAATGGCATCTATGGTATAACTGTAAAGGTAAACTCAATTGTTAGTAATGGTATTCCTGATACAACTAGAATTGGTCTAGCTAGAGGAAATGTAGTGATACCTTCTACTGTAACAGAAGATGATTCATTGACTCAATCAACAAACTCATCAAATCCGCCACCACAAAATCAAACTGGACAAACAGTTGTAATTCCACAGTGGGTAAGAAATGATGCAAAATGGTGGCAACTGAATCAAATTGATGATTCTACATTTGCATCAGGAATTCAGTATCTGATAAAACAGGGAATAATTCAACTTCCACCAACAACATCTGGTCAACCAAATCCTAGTGTACAAATACCTCAATGGGTAAAATC
>JAGWGS010000056.1 GCA_028867235.1 Nitrososphaerota archaeon
CCAAAAGAAGTTCGTCAGTTTATGCCTGATGGCGCAGAAGAAACAGCATTGGGGCAAAAAAATGGCGCAAAAAAACAATATCGCTATGGTAATCTACACATACGAGAATATGATGACAAATATCTTGTGCACATGGATAAGGTAGATCCACGAAAAGATCCTTTTGGTCACCTTGTACGGGACGCACCAGAATTTCTAGTTGGTATAACAAGTGCAGTGATTGCAGGAAATAAAGTTTCATCAGGTCTTTACAAGTTACAAAAAAATGTACCTTTTGCAAAGAGCACATCAATCTTTGCAGGTCTTGTGGCCTCTGCTGTTGCAGGGTATGCAGGATATGCAATTGCAAAAAAACTCAAAGAGCTCTAGGAGAGAGTGAAGAATCATTTCTAAAACTAGAACTATACAAACCTTCATCAAACTAGTGCCTCTTGTCATTGCATTACGAAAAGATAGAAGGGAATGGGTCAAAAAGCAGGGAAAAAATGTAGATATATCAAGATACAAAAAAAATGCACAAAAGGCACTCAAAACATTTCTTTCACTTGGTCCTGTTTACATTAAGCTTGGTCAGTGGCTCTCATCGAGGGCCGACATATTACCACAGCCATATCTTGAAGAACTTGCAAAACTCCAAGATGAAGTACCAGCAGAATCATTTGACAAGGTACAACCAATAATAGAACAAGACCTAGGTCCAATGGAAAAAAGTTTTGACTTTATTGATACCAATGTAATATCTGGCGCATCACTTGGCCAAGTCTACAAGGCACGATTGCGCGGCCAGGATGTGATAGTCAAGGTAAAAAGGCCTGGAATTGAGCAGGTCGTTGAAGAAGATATTCGAGTATTGAAAAGGATAATTCCATTTGCAATGAGATTTGTTGATCCAAATCTAAGATATTCCGCAGAGGCAATGCTATCACAGTTTATTGAAACTATAAACGAAGAGATGGACTACCGAATAGAATCACAAAATCTCAAGGCCATAAAACATAACATGCAGAACTACAAAAAACTGATAATTCCTTCCGTTATTGACGACAGATCAAGCAAGAATATACTTACAATGGAATATCTTCCTGGAATAAAAATAACAAATGTCAAGGCACTTGACGAGGCAGGAATTAACAGAGAGCAGCTTGTAGTTCGTGCCCACCGCGTATTTTTTACAATGTTGCTCAAGCATGATTTGTTTCATGCAGATCCTCACCCTGGAAATATCTCGGTCGCAAAGGATGGTTCGCTTATACTGTATGACTTTGGAATGGTAGGAAGATTAGACAACAAGACTCGACTAAAATTAATCCGATTGTATCTTTCTCTTGTTGAAAGAGACCCAACAAGAACTGTCTCTGCAATGGATGATCTTGGAATGCTAATGCCAGGATATGACAGATCCATTATCGAAAAGGGTTTGGCCTTATCCATCCAAGCATTTCATGGTACAAAGGTGGACAGGATGGAAGTACGGGCACTTATGGACCTTGCAAACAAGACAATGAGCAGATTTCCATTCAAGCTTCCAAAACATCTTGCACTATACATGAGGATGGCATCAATACTTGAAGGAGTATATCTTACGCACAAGGTAAATTTCAGATTCATCAATGTGTTGCAAACCATACTTGAAGAAGAAAATATTGTGCGTGATGCATATGTTGAAGAGATAAAACTATCATTTGGAAGATTTGTAAAATCAATAGATTCTGCAATTGCAGTAGTGCCAGAGATTAGACAATTTATCGAACAAAGCAAGAATATGCAACTTAACAAACCAAAACCAAGAAACATACTTCTTTCCGGTACAATTCTTGCAGCTGCAGTCTTTGTAGGTTCTACCATATTGTATTCAAGTAATGGTATAATAGGTGAAATTGGAATGGCAGGATCTGCTGTTATAATGGCACTTGCTATATTGTTGAAGGAAAAATAATTCTATTCTACTGTGATGTTCTTTCCAGTCTTTGCCGGGATGGTAAATGTAAGCACACCATCGCGGTATTTTGCAGATGCTGCAGGATTTTCATCGTCTTTTACTGCAATTGGTAATCTGATTTTCTTGTCAATAGAGCGTGGTCTTTGTCTCCATATTACAGTACCTTCTGTTTCTTCTTCTCTTGTTGCATTGATTGAAAGTATGTTTCCATTTAATCGTAGTTTGATATCTTTCTTGTCAAAACCAGGCATGTCTATTGTTACTATTAGGCTGTCATTTTGTAGAACCATGTCTACAGGAGGAAGAATAAACTCGTAAAATTCACGTGACTTGTTACCTATCTCTCGCATGACCTCTTTTGCCATATAGTGACCAATGCCCATTTGATATCATTTAGCACTTTTTTGATTATTAAACCTTAGTCAGATTCACAATTTATCTACTGCTCTATTCAATAGGATTTCAATGATTATTGTTATAGAGGGATTTGACCAGGCAGGAAAAAAAACCCAGTCGCAGATGCTGTCAGATTTTCTAAAAACTAGACACAAAAAATCAATGATATTTAGTTTTCCTGATTATACTACTCCTATAGGAAAGGAGATCAAAGATTTTCTTGGAGGAAAGCGCAAGTTTGCTCCTCAGGTAATTCATTGCCTTCTTGCAGCAAACAGGTGGGAAAAGGCAAATGAAATCAAGGCTGCACTTGACAAAAATTATGTTGTAATAATGAATCGATATTATCAGTCAAATCTAGTATATGGAACAGTAAATGGACTTGATCTTAGATGGCTTGAAAATTTAGACAAGGGATTACCAAAGGAAAATGTTGTCATATTACTTGATGTTAAGGTATCTGACTCATTTTCAAGAAAAAAACAAAGACGCGATAGATTTGAAAAAAATAAAGCATTTGCATTAGAAATTGCATCAACATACAGAAAGCTTGGAAAAAAATATGGCTGGCACATTGTTAACGCATCTCAAGAACGATCCCAAGTACATGAGCAAATAACAAAAATTGTACAAAAATATATCAGATGAAAACACATGACAAAAAAATATGTCCAAATTGTAGACCCGATTCATGATTTTATAACTGTGTATTCTCATGAGCTTGGACTTGTGGATTCTCCAATATTTCAAAGACTAAGAAGGATACGCCAACTTGCAGGTGCGCATCTTGTATATCCTGGTGCACAACACTCTAGGTTTGAGCATTCACTTGGAACAATGCATATTGCAGGCCAAGCAGCCTATATACTAAAAGAAAAAGGATACCTAAGCTCCGACGATTATGAAAATATCAGAATGGCCGCACTACTTCATGATATAGGTCATGGTCCATTCTCACATCTATTTGAAGAAGTATTACAAAAAAATAAGACAATATCGCATGAAGAGATTGGAAAAAAAATAATACTTGAATCTGAGATTGGAGATATAATCAACAAGTCAGGATTTGACAAGAAATTTCTTAGCAACCTGGCATTTGGAAACTCCAAATACCAATTCATGAATGAAATTATCTCTGGCGGTCTTAGTGCAGATATGATGGATTACCTCTTGCGTGATGGTTATTTTACAGGTGCAGAGCATGCAAAAATAGACTTTATGAGGATAATCCACTCACTTGATGTGCACGAAAAAAAACTCTCACTTGCCAAGTCTGCATTATATTCATTTGAATCAATGATGATATCTAGATATCAAATGTTCAAGGCAGTCTATTTCCACAAGACTGTGCGCTCTGCAGAGGTGATGCTTATCCAATCAATGCTTCTTGCAGATAAGGAACTTGAGCTAGCTACAGATGACATAAAAAAATATGTCCAAATGACAGACGAATTTGTAATCTCAAAACTTGTATCACTTGATCCAAAGGATGCAGATTTGAAAAGAGCTCGTCAGCTTGCAATAGAATACCAAGAAAGAAAACTTCTCAAATGTGTATATGAGAAAATATTTACTCGTCGTAGAATGAATCAAATAAACACGGATGAGCTACAAAGCAAGATTGCCAAAAAAGCACAGGTAGACAAGTGCGAAGTTTTCATAGATATATCAAAGACTCCATCAATTCCACTCTCGCCCTCCAAGACAGAATCCAAATCAATCATACTTGCAACAAAAAAAGGAGAGGGACCAAAGGAATCCTATGATCTTCCAATATCTGAAATTCCATTGGTATCGGCAATCTCTGGTTTTATGGATATGCTTAGGGTCTATACCAGACAGCAATTTAGAAAAAAGGTTGAAATTGCAGCAAACGTCATTCTTGGTGAAAATATATGAAAAAAAGAATTGTGGTAAAATTGTCTGGAAGTCTTTTTGGATTTGAAGATACCAAGACATTAAAACAATATGCAGAATTTTTTGTCAAAATAAGCAAAATCTGCCAACCAATTATCATTGCAGGAGGTGGAAAGATTGCAAGACACTATATCTCTCATGCAAGATCATCTGGCGCTGATGAATCAACACTTGATGAGCTTGGAATTGAGGTCTCTCGTCTTAATGCAAAACTTTTGATCTATGCACTACAGGACAAAGCATATCCTCATCCTCCTGTCAACCTAAAAGAAGTTGCAACTGCAGCAGACTCTGGCCTAATTGTAGTTACTGGCGGTTTGCACCCTGGACAGAGCACAAATGCAACTGCTGCACTCATTGCAGAGAAGGTAAGAGCTAGTGCATTTTTCAACGCAACAGATGTAGATGGAGTCTATGATTCTGATCCCAACAAAAATAAGAATGCAAGCAAATTCAAAAAGATTCCAATAAGGCAACTTCGTTCAATGCTTGTACACCAAGATGCTGTTGCAGGAGGTTATGATTTGATGGATATAGTAGCTCTAAAGGTGATAGAGCGCTCCAAGTTAAAGACAAGAATACTAAAGTCTGACCCAAAGGTGCTAGAAAAAGCAATCAAAGGAAGCCCTGAGGGCACTGAAATTATACTAACCTGACCTGGCCCAAATATTGTGGTATCCCTGCACTTGTAGCTTTGTTCAGAATTTCTTTTGCATCACTTTCTGCAAGAACTTTGGATTGAGATTTTGCATATCCTTCCTCATCAACCATGACAACAAGCCAGCCCTCTCCTGACTTTTCAACCATTGCAACAAGATCTTGTTCTCCAACGGGAACAAATACTCCTTGTGACTTTTTTACAGTCAACGTAAGCATGGCAAAACCTGCATGAGAGAACAAGGTCATCTGTGATTTTCTTGATCTTTCCTGACCGATTCTTACCGCTTGGTGATATTGCATGAATGCATTTTTCTAACTTTTACTATAAGCGTTTTCAACTCAACGTTTAAGAATTGAATAAATAGTAAAAATATCCTTGGAAAAGAAAATCCTTGTTTATGTCGCAGTAGGAGTGATTATAGCAATGCTTGGAGTTGTTGTAGTTCTTCCAAATTCAGGAATTCTCAAACACACTTTTACTCCAAATGCAAACACGCCTTCTGCTCTCACATCTGTATTGGCTGAAGTAAAACCAGTTGACATACAATACAATGGATCCTCTATCTTATCAGTAGGAGATAGAGATGCGACAATAGAGACAAAGCTTGTTCTAACAAACCCTAATGATAACACCTTGATAATGGAAATGGTAGGGTATGACATCTATGCAGACGGAGTAATGATTGGGCATGGGCAATATGGTCAACGATATGATGGAACCTGGGAGAGTTCAAGCTATCTACCGTTGACACAGCACAACAATGAAACAATTACAGTTGACGCAAAGATAACAAATGATGGAAATAATCCTCAGGTCTGGTCTGCATTGCAAAATCATACTGCAAAACTTAGATTTACAGGAACTGCATACTATTCAACGCATTCTGCATTTGCTGGTCAGAGTTACTCAAAAGATTTTGAATTTTCGCAATAAATCTAGTGCTTGGCAGGATTGTATCTTGATCTGATGAACTTTATCAGATATACAAATCCAAGTATTATCCATGTTAATATCATTGCTCCAAATGTTAGAGTAACAATCCTTGGTATTGTAAGGTTGAGCTGGTATACATAATTGAGATACTCTGCTGGAATTATTTTGTCAAGCATGTACATAGGTAAAAGATATGGATTTATGTCCTGAATGTTGATTATGGATTTTTTGGCAAGCAATGTTATGACTGAATGCCATCCAAAGAAGAATGTCACAAAGAAAAATACTGCCTTTCTTCCTACAGGTTTTCTATAACCTCGCTTCTCAAATTTCTCTAGCCTCTCCTTGACATGGGATAGCTCTGACCTTAATTCTTCTACAGATTTGTGATCACCTGATCTCTTTTTTGTACCGATGTATGTCTCTATTAGTGAATCAAGATATTTTTTATCAGAATTGTATAGTGTCTTACCGTCCTGAAGGGCACCTAGAATATAGTTGAGCCTGCCAGCATCCCCCTTCTTTGTATCTATCAAATGAACAACATAATCGATTAGCTCATCTGCCATTGTTCTTATACCATGCATGACTTGCCAAAAGTGGCTTTAGATAACATTATCAACATTATCAAGCTCTTTTGGGAAGGGATTTTAATTATCTATAAAGAATCAGCCTATCTTTTTGAAGAGATTGATGACAGGTTCCCTGTCTGAATTTGATAGAGATGAAAAGCCTTCTAAAAGTTCCCTCTGAACATGTAAAGTATCATCAAGAGCCTTTCTGATGTATTCTGAATTGAGCGGTACAAGTCTATCAATTATTCCATCACTGTATGATTCGATATATCTTCTCAATAATAGCATGACAAAATTTGGTGCAACATCAAGTAATAGTATGATTGCTCTTTTGAGATCTTTTTCTTTCACATTGATCTCTTTTTCAAAAAATGCATTCATTATCATAGTCCTGTCTTTTTCAATATTTGATACTGATGCAGCAACAAGTAGACCACTATCTGTCAAGTTATAATATGGAACACCTTGTTCTTGGAGGGCTTTTGGACCTCGCTTTATTGGAAGTCTTCCTGCTTCCTTTACAAGTTCCAAAGGAAGTAGAATCTCATCTAAATCTCTGAAAATCCCAGAGTAGATATTCTGCCAAGTAGTTCCATTCTGTTCTGCAAGTTTGTGTGCTATGGCAGTACGAGTTTTTCTTGTGGGAAGCGTTTCAGTTGAAAGATGAATTATGATTCCGCGTTGACGCATTGCTTCTCCTGTAAACTCTTTTCCCTTTGTCTTAAATGTCTGAAAAACTGATAACTTTGGAATCTGTTTTTTTGATTTCATGTTTTACTCACAAAATGATGATTTCTTGTTTTGTAAAATATTCTACTTTTATAGTTTGATAACCTAAAATATTCATTTTGTGATATTATCATATTTTCTCTATGATATAAGAATTTATGAATAATTTATTATTCTTTCAAACATGTGTAACATTTTTACAAAATTTGATATGTATTGTAATGGGGTTTTAACGAAAATGGATTTACATTACCCTCCAGTACAAATGATACAACATGCTAATTTCACATGATGATCTCTTAAAAAAAATTGATAAACCAGATCTTTTACTTGTTGATTGTAGATCATATCAAGATTATCTGAAAGGACATATTCCTGGAGCAGTTAA
>JAGWGS010000057.1 GCA_028867235.1 Nitrososphaerota archaeon
ACTTGATGAAATTCAATTAGATTGTCATTACTCTGGGAGATAGTTGGAAAATGACACAGAACCATCGGTTTGAGATCAAATGTAGAATCTGGCATCAATACAATTTGAATTGCCATCAAACGCATAAACAACTCTCCATTGTTGCAATCATATTTATGGATACATCAAAAAGTACATTACCACGTTCTGGTACCTGTACGGGAATGGCTTAAAAGATTAATGCAGATTCCCTATCTTTAAGATTAAAGTTTTTGTCGTCTTTTTGGCAAAAATAGCAATACAGTCCCAAGAACAATCAAGATTCCAACAAGTACAGTGTACATCAATGCAAGAGGCAGAGATTTCACATAGTCATTGTGAATTGATGGAATCAAAAAATCAGAGCCCGTAGTAAGATGCCATATAAGAAAGAAACACCCAATCAAGGCAATACCATCAATTAATAGTATTTTTGTAAAAGGCTTCATGGTATCACACTATACCATATCACAATATACTGTTAATTAAGTGCCTATTTTGTGTCAGTTTTAAAAAATATAGATCAAGCCAAATTCAGAATAAAAAAGAATTAGAGATGCACAGATTTTTGTGCTCTCTCAAATTGTTTTGCACGCATTACAAATGCGACAAATATTCCCCCAAATATGGCCCCTGAAATTAATGTGGCTCCTACAACTCCATGTGCATCAAGAAATGGAGTTCCAGAACCTGCACCAGGATGTTCACGAACCATCTCAACCTTCTTTTTTGCAAGGTCAAGCTCCTGCTCAAGGGTCATAGTATTGCCAGAGTTGTACTGTCCATACTGCTGTGCAAATGCCATCTGAGGCAAGACAGCAGAGAGTACCACTGCAAGCAATACTCCGTATACAAGTTTCTTCATGTTATACAGTATCACAATTTTGGATTTAGCGTTTGATGAAAATTGAATTTCATCAAAAGTTTTACATAGTATTGTAACCATATCATTGTACAATTATCATGGATCACAACATATCAAGACAACCAATTCCAGAAAGAGTTGGAATATACGGTACAGATGATGATAAGCTTCGAGCTCTTGGAGAAGTATTGATAACAGATGTAAGCAGGACTATCCTAAAATTATTATTTGATGACACCCTTGCTGCAAACGATATTGCCATAAAAACAGGATATTCATTGCAGCTTGTAAGATACCATCTAAAGAAAATGCAAGATGTCGGTCTTGTAGAAATATCAAAAATTGGAAAAAACACCAAAGCTCATGACATGAAATACTATAGCGCAACCAAGTTTGCAATAGTCATAGTACCCTCCAAATTCTCAGACAAGGCCAAGTCAAGCAAGTCACTTTTACGTTCTATCAAATCATTATACAGACTAGGAGCTACAGCAATTGCGGCAACTGGTGCATGGTTTGCCACATTGGCGCTTCAGGGAACAGCAAAGATATCAAACACGCCAGTTGGAACTCCAGATGTTCCATCAGGAAGTGGATATACAAGCTACAATCCTTTCTACAATACTGTCGGAGGACCATACTCAGGGGATGGAGGAATAGGATCAGGTGCCACGCTTGAGGAGATGCTCAAACTTGCACGAGCAAAGGTTGCAGCAGTAACTCAAACTCCTCACGCAGGATCTGGCACCCCGTTTATCGGCGGACCAATACCATCTGACATATTTTGGCCAATAGTGATTGCAGTCACAATCATAGCATTTGGAGTATCAATTGAGCTTGTACTTCGAGCTCTTAAGACAAAATACAAGACAGTCTCAGAAGATAAACAGTAAGAACAATAGAATTTTTTCTAGTTTACATCAAATAAAATGAAAACTAGATCTGCTTGATGATTTTATCCTTGTATTCAAGTATGGTCTTTTTTAGTGTGTTATAACTTTCAGATAGGTTTCCTGTCTTTTCAAATTCACTCATTGTGGACTCTAGTTTTTGCACAAAATCTAGTGCGTCGTCGTTGTTCTTTTTTAATTTCTTTTTTAGACCATCAATTTGACCTTCCATGTTTTTAGAATATACAAAATCAGGTATAAACATTTTTTTTATCACATATAGTCAGTTTTGGAAATTAACGCTTATGCTTGTTTGATGCATCATACTTTTTCTCTCTGTTTTCATTATAGTTTATCTGGAGCATCACATGCCTGAGTTTTTTTCGCTTTTTCTCATCAGGAAAATGAATCAACATAAAATCATCAAGCTCTTCTATTCCTCGCTCATCGAGAATCTCAAGCCCAATTCTTCCTGCCTCACGTGAGTTATCAAGACCGCACTTGAGACACTTGACACCACGCATTATTCTTGCCCTACAATCAGATGCAAAACATCGAAACATGAAACTAAATCATCACATGGCATATAAAAACGGCGTCAAGAGGTTCCGTCAAGACATACAAGGATTGGCACACATCAAGATATTAACTCCATTTTAACACTTTCAAAATGAATATGAGTGAAGAGTGTCTTGAGTGCCTATCAAAAAACACAGGCCAATACATGGATCCAATTGAGAAAAGTGACGGCATGCATTACTATTTTTTATGTGAAGATTGTAAACACGAATGGGAGATAATCAAAAAATAACACAATACAGCGTTATTTCATCACATAACATTAGAAATTTTCTAGTGCTTTAGGTCACTTACCAGAACTTGGACTGACCTAAATATTGTCTTTACAGCAGTGTTTACTTCTTTGACGTCCTTGCTTGCAACACCAACCATATTGATAATGTTTTTTGCTGATTTTACCAGGATTCTTGTTTCCTGTATCATTCCAGTGTCATCTAGCATTTTTACCGTATCCTGTATCTTGGTTGATGCCTCGTTGATATTCTCTGTGATGGCACGAAGATTTTCAATATTTTTTACCATCTCTGGAGTTTTAAGATCCTCAATGATTTGTTTTACCAGAGTTCCTGTTGTTACTATCTTTTCAAGAGAATCTTGCATTTCAGGTGCCCTAATCTGCTTTATCATCTCTACTGCACCAGTTACAGTCTCTTTGATTTCATGAATCTTGCCTGTTTGGAGCATTTCACGGACCTCCTAGGAACAAAGTGCAGAGCAGGATTTTCCCCATTGCAAGTAGGTGCTCTTTTCCATCTACCCATTGCATTATCTGGACTGCATAGTCCAGACCCTTTGCCAGCATTGTCGAGTCAGTCATTGTATCTTGACTCCCTGTTTGTTTTGGTTGTTTTCTTTGTTCATGGATGTACAGTCTCTGAAAAATTATTTATCGATTCAATACAGATTTGCAACAAAAATGTTGGATTGTGCCTAGGCAGGCACTAGATCTTGAGCACAATTAATTATGGTCAGGCATCAAAGTACAACATGGGAGACGGTATAGGAGGTCCTGTGGTATCATGTCTTTCAGGCAACATCTTTGAGATGGCAGTGACTCACTTTCGCAAAGACAACAAGGAAGAGTATGGCAAGACAGAAAGAATAGAGATAGCCAAGGTGGACAATCCCGACGAGCCCCAATATGAAGAAAAGACATTGCAGGATCTGGAACGGGTGCTAAAGGGGAAATTTGTCACATGCAATGTCCAGTATCGAGACTCCAAGACAGATAGGCTTGTTTGTAACGTGTTTTTACAAAACCCTCCAGAGGGATGATACGAATCCATCAGATATTTCAAAAGACATCTAGTTTTTATGGCATGGTTATTTTGTAGATATTCAGACCACAGTACTCCAGTGGGATGATGTTAGTATGGCAATCCTTTGACCAATGGAGTGCCCTGGTTGATACTTGTTAAAAAAATACAGGATGTAATTTAGTGATAGTTGGCACTTAGAAATGCCCCGCTATCAAGGTCAGATGCAGGAATTTTTGCATTGGTATTTTTGCAGTCAGTTTGAAAAGAATAGCAATGAATTGTGCTTGATGGCATGTGAGATGCATCACTTGTTCCAACATATGTCCCTGGTGTCTCCCACCCAGATGCAGACATCATGGCAGTAGATATCAAGATGACTCCGGCTGCAGAAGCTCCAAGTATTATTCCAAGAGTTTTTGGAAACATGATACAAGTTGGCCTTGATTTTATTTAACTCACGTTTAACAATGTTCAGCCATAAAATATTGTATGACAACACATGTTGTAGATATTTTTAAAATAGAGATTCTACTGATTTTAGCACGCTCCACACTGGAGGAACATGGCCAAATTCGTCAAATGCTGTCTGTCTTGTCTCTCTGATTTTTCTTTTGTTGTCAGGATCATCTCGCAATAATACGACAAGGTCTTCAAGCCTATTTGCTAGTTTTTGCTGGTCTTCTCCAAAGACACCTTGTATTGCTTTTACCTCATCTTGTGTCAAGATGGTAGGCTGTTTTTTTGACTTTGAGAGAACCATGATTATCTCATCAATTTTCTTTATTGTGCTGTCTTTGTCCAACGTTTTTTGGTATAATTGACCAATTATTTAAGTCAAGTTCCGATTTTCAGGCAAGATCTTGAGACACATTTGATGCCAGTCCTTACAGGGTGACCTCAGATAGTGATAATCATATTGTATCTTATATGAAACAGTCGGACAATTATCTCATGGTCATGGTAGATTTAACAGAAGAAGAGATAAAGACAATTAGTGCCATTTTGAAATTCTCAATAGCTGCATGTCCTACAGACAGCATAACTCAGGAAGTAGAGATTGATGCAGACAAGCTTGATAAGCTGTCACAAAAAATGGACAAGAGTCTAGAGGAATAAAAAGCAATGTTACCATAAAATCATGCAGAGAATTACATGTATCAATGTTGTTTATGGTATTTGATTGTTCGATCATAGATACATGTACTGGAATGAACAACTATATCTCATATTATGAGAAGGATGATCAAAGATAAATACTAAAATTTCATGTACCGTAAGCAATGACAAATACAAAACTCCTCTTAGCATTTGCTTTACCAGCAATTGCATTGCTAGCAGCAGTACCGACAATCCAAGCATTTGCAGATGGAAATGGATCTACAGGTCAATCATTCAACACCGGAACCATGAATGGTTACTCTAGTTCTATACCAGGTTCAGCGTATACACCTGCAACAGCTAGCCTGAATGGACAGATAATTACAAAATCAGATGGTACATCCAACCTATCACCACTCAGTGGTACTATCACAGTAGGTGATCAGACTGGAACCGTGCAACTCAAACCAACTGGTGCAATAACTAGTTCCTCCTATTCAGATTGGTATTGTGGTACTACAACTCAGAACATACAGCTTGGAATCGCCAAGACAATTGGCAATGGGCCAGCAGTGAAGGGCATAGCCATTTTAGAATGGACAACCTCTACAAACTGTGGTAACTACGAAGTTGCTCAATTCCTCACACAGGGTAACACGGGTTCAATAAGCACAGTATATGTAGCTGCAAACCATAGTCCACTAGGTTAGAAAATTCTCCTTTCCTCTTTTTATTTTTCAAATTCAGATACAGTGCACAATTTTATGCCAATCCCAAATATAAAAAAAGTTCTAATCCCCTGAAAGCATTTTTGCAATAGAGCCATCTTGTTCCAAGGCGGACTTGAATGACTGTAGTGGAGTTACTTTCCATTTCACCATTCATCCTTCATTGGGATTAGACCATCAATGTTTTCTGCTTCAACTAGATATTGCATGTACTAACAATGGTATCAGAATTAGATAAGATTTGTTAGACTCGTTTTGCAAAACAACTACAATGTTTAGATCTGTGTTTATTACATCCAATTATCTCATGGTCTTTACAACCACAAAGGACGATCAATATCTTCTACACAAGGAAAAAACATAGTGGAAAAGGCTGAGATATTTGTCAATAAAGCAGTAGAAATTCTTAAAATTTGATAAACTCAAGATTCTTTTCTTTTTAGACCATAGTGGTTTGGTGTTTTTTCAAATTTTGTCAACGACTGACCATCTCTTAATGAGAATTAAGTTTTGTCGTTATTTGTTTTAATTATTGTTATGCTAGGTGACTTGGAATGTGGTAGAGCCACTTCCAGAAGTGTATCCTGATGCAGACGCCTTTGCATTAACAGTATATGTACCCAATGGAGCATGTTTGCCTATGTTATAAGTAAATGTGATGGAACCATTGGAGCCTGTTGTTCCAGTAGATTGTGAAGTAGAACTGTTAGGAGCTGTAACTGAGACTGTCACAGATGCACCACTAATTGGAGTCGAATTTGAGAGGACTTGAACTGTAATATGAGCATGTCCTCCCCGAAGATAAGACGTGTGGTCAGTGGTCACAGAGACAGAAAGCGTAGGAGTTTGTTGCGGTGTTGCACTTGCTTCATTTGAAGCTGTAGATTCACCAATTGCATTTACTGCAGTAACTTTGTAATAATATGTTTGACCGTTTGTTAGACTCGAGTCAGTATAACTTGTAGAGGTTGCACTTGCAATAGGTACTGTGTTTTCTCCACCGGATGTGGTACCACGATAAATGTTGTAACTAGTAATAGCAGAACCACCATTTGATGCAGGCTGACTCCAGGTCAATGATACTTGGGCAGTACCAGCGTTTGCAATCAAGTTTTGAGGTGCAGAAGGTACAGTCTGAACTACAGGCTTGGTAAGATATGAAATCAAATTATTTGCACGTGGACTTCCAAGACCTGTCACTTCATCGTATCCTGTTATTGCAGTACATACAGCACCACAATTTCCATTAGTTCCAGATGTAATATCATGATAATTATTCAAGTACGGATTTGTTTGAGGATTTGACTGCGAACCTGTTGCTGCATTATACAATGCGGTGTTTGTTACAAATGAGGATGATGCAAGATTTGCTCCCATGCTATTTGAAATTGCAGAAATCGCTGCCCATTGTGGTGTTCCTGCACTTGTACCACCCACGACCCACCATCCACTTTGGCCATTAACTGGCACACTGTCATATACATAGACTCCTGTGTTTGGATTTCCGTTGTATGCTACATCAGGAATTGCTCTTTTAGAATTTGAGACAAAATTCTTCTGATAACTTGGTTGTGGCACATATTTGCTAAATCCTCCGCCACTGCCAGACCAGGCTGTTTCACTTAGCCAGTTACCTGAACTATCAGTATTAAGAGTTGTACCACCCACAGATACCACATAAGGAGATGCTGCAGGCCATTCTGCTCCATGGCCACCATCACCTGAAGCTACAAAAAAGCTTGCACTAGTACTAGTAAAATAAGAATCATAATTACTCTCAGTTGAAAACTCGCTCCCGCCCCAACTGTTTGATACTTGTTGTGCGCCTGATGCTACAGCGGTGTTTTCACCAGCTAGAAGATTTCCTAAGGTACTATCAAGTGACTCTACAAGAACTATTTTTGCACCAGGTGCTACAGAATGAGCCCATTGTACATCAAGCGATATCTCCATTGCCCATCCAGAATCAGTTGTAATTCCAGTTGGTGCAGATTTGACAAAACATCCGTTTGCAACAGTACAAGTCGGCAGACCAAATTGTGTATCAAATGTTTGTAAATCAGATTCCACATTTGGATCATTGTAT
>JAGWGS010000058.1 GCA_028867235.1 Nitrososphaerota archaeon
GTTCTGACAGTGGCAAACCTGTTCTTGTAACTGATCCCAACTCTGTCTTGTCTCAATCTTTTATGGTTGTAGCCAAAAACGTTGCTGCAAGATGTAGTATACTTGGTTCTCAATTAAAAGATGAAAGCTAAAGTCGCAACTCAAAAATAGCTCAAAACAAAGGAAAGCTGTGCATCTACCAGAAAATCTTCGTTCTGAATTAAAAAAACCACTTGGAGTACTAGTTCCTGATTTTCAAGTTACAAAGGCTGCTGTCAAAAATTACATCACAAAAGATGTCTTTGTGATAACTGTTGGCGACGCAACAACTGACAAGATGGTCTCATATGGAATAAATCCGTCACTTCAAATCGTTGATTCACTTGAAAAAAGAAACAAGCGGGATTTACCATTAGGATATGTTAAAACCACATTGCATTGCAAAAACCCTGCAGCTCAAATCACTCCTGAAAGCATTGATGGTATCAAAAAAGCACTGGGCATGGACCCTCCTGTTCGCCTTGTTATAGATGGAGAAGAGGACTTGCTCGTATTACCTGCTGTGATATATTCTCCTGAAGGATCTGTTGTTCTATATGGCCAGCCAAATGAAGGACTGGTGATAGTTCAAGTAACAGAGGAGATAAAAAATAAGGCAAGAAAGATAATGGATATGATGAGTGGGGAATGAGGAGACGGTGGCTGTATGATACTAGTGATTAATCTAAAGTAATTTCTGACCCTGCTTTACCAATGAAATGGTTGAAATAAAAAAATCTACCCGTGTCAAGATGATTTTTGACAAATAGATTAATTTTTCAAATTTTTGAAAATTTTATCACCAATGAAGCTTGATTCTGAGCTGCGCTTTAGAATACTTGAAAAAGTTGGAGTGTATTCTGCACGGTTTAGTATACAAGAACCCAAGATACTGCTTACAACAAAAGAAGTGCTAGAGATGCCAAAAGAGATAACACAAGGGCGGCGAACTTCGGCATACAAGTATCTCGGAGTGTCATATATCCAAGATAACGTTGTATTTTTGAATGTAAGAAAAATCCAGGATGAAAAGATGCTTGAAAATACCATCGTCCACGAATTGATTCACATGAGGTTTCCGTACTTGAGCCATGGCAGGAGATTTAACAAGATGGTACGTCGTGGTCTTGCCGGATGGACATTCAAGCCATACGCCAAGAGACATTAGGTGTTACTTTTCCTCTACTACTGTAGTCATGTCAAGCTTGTCTATCTGTGCCTCTATGGTCTGTTTCATGGACTCGTGATGCTGGCTGCAAAACTTGAAAAATCCATCAACTGTCTCAAAACAGCCACATATCCACTTTGTCTGTATGTCCCCTTCTACTGTTAGTCTGTTATAGCTTTTCTTCATGGTATCATACCACATGTGACAATAAAAAAGAGTTTTTAAAAATAATTAAATCAAAAAAGAAAGATTAGATCTTACGGGCAGCCTTCCATTTTTTGGATGAAATAGCCTTTCTTTTGGATCTCGTTGGCAATTGGTTCTGGTGCACCTTGTGAATGGCAGAATTGACACTCCTCGGTTGAAACCTTTGAATCGCCCTCTCCGATGCTCTTGAGCCATTCTTTTGCATACTGGATTGCCATTTGGTGATCCTTTTTGCTTGTAATGACATCAAAATGCATGGTGTGGCCGTCTTTTGCATCTACGTATGTATCGTATACGTGTATTTCCATGCTAACTATTCGAAAAAAGGGATATTTAGAGGTTGTAGGTGTGTCATTGCAGGAACAAACCCACATTTTATTTCTGACCGAAAAATAATACCATAACGATACCATGTGTTTTACCAGGCAACTTTCTTGATTATTCCATTTTTGCAAGAATGCGGTGAATGGTCAACCATGTGCGAGAAGTGATTTCATCTTTACCAAACTGTTTATCGAGCTTGACCATAAAATCGGTTGTCTTGTCCACCGTGGTATCTATTACGCTGCAAAGGGAGTTTACTCCATGATCTCTATAAAAATTTGGTTTTGATGTAAGCGAGGCCTTTGGTGAATGCTTGAAGAAGGTTACCAAAAGGTAAGACATGCGGCTGTGCTTGGCACCTCGATATGGGTTTTTATCAACCAAAGCTTGCAATTGCTCTTGGCTACGGACAATTGTAGCACTAGAAAAGCCCAACTTTTTAGGCCAAGTTTTTTGAATGGTCTCTTCTAGTTTTGAGGCATCTTTGGAGTTTGATTCAAAAACAACATTACCACTAGAGATAACAGGTATCACGTTGATAAAACCCAAGTCTTCCAGTACACCCTTTAGTTTAGAGCCATGCATATTTGGATTGCTTGGCCCAATACCGCGTAGCAAGGCTACATATTTCATTTCTAAATCATATGTTCTCCTATACTTTTATCTTTTCATGTAGACACTACCTTGTCAGTCCTAGGAAAAATATCTCAAAAAGATGTCTTTTCCAAAGATAGCAGATGGTTCCAAGGCAAGATTTGAGATTATTTCATAAAACCTTTTACGTTAGTTTGATCAATTAATGCCGTTGTGGGGCATTAAATCTGAACTCAAATGCAAGGACTGTGACACTGTATTTACAGACAGGGACCACTTTGAAAGACACAAAAAAGTTCACAAAAAGTAAATCCAAATGGTATCAAAATATATCATGATATCTTTAGTGGAATCTGTAATATTCCTGAATTGTAAATGTACGCCATGAATTTTTCTTCCATGTTTGAGAATATTACCCATGGTACGGGGTTTATCTCCATGTATTTTTTATCAGTAGAAGACGGGTATGGGGCAGATGCCGGGTGGGAATGAAATATGCCACTAACATCTAGATTTTTTTTCTCTGCTTGACTATATGCTGATATTAATTCATCGTTTGATATTGTAAAATTCACAGGTGACTTTTCGATATTTTCTGCAAAGAAGATATCTTTTATTGTAGCGATATCATTTTCTGTCTTTCCAAATAGTATGGCACATGATTCGTCTGGGGAATTTTTTTTAGAGTGCTCTGTGAGAACTTTGATTTGAATTGGTGTAAACACTATTTCTTTAGGTGTAATCATCCTACTGTTACTTTACCAGTCATCCATGGGTGGACTGTACAAAAGTATGAAGTTGTACCTGTATTTGTAAATGCAAATTGGAATGTCTTGCCTGGTTTTATTAGACCAGAGTCAAACAATCCACCTGGTGTAGAATCAGTTGGAGCGCCACTTGTTACAGTATGTGCAGCACCATCTCCGTTTGTCCACACTACAGTAGTTCCAGTCTTTACATTGAGTTGCTGAGGATCAAAGTATTTCTGTCCTGCTGCTTGTGTTGATGCTCCTTTTGCAATGGTGACATTTGCAAACATTGGTGCAGTTATTGTTATCTCACCTGACATGAATGGATGAACTGTACATAGGTACTTGTATTCTGTAGCATTGAGCTTTGATGTATCAAGTCTGAATGTATTTCCTGGTTTTATGATACTTGAATCAAATATTGCCCCATCAGGTGCATTGGTAACGGTATGTGGTACTTTGTCATTGTTCTTCCATTCTATGATGTCTCCCTTGGGAATGGTGACTTCTTTTGGATTAAAGCTTGGATTTCCTTGCACTGATGCGTTTGCAGGAATCTCTATTGATATTACTGGAACATTTGATGCTGGCGCTGTTGCATTTGTAGAATTTTGGCCTGCTGTTTGTATGTGGAATTGAGCACCTGGGCCGATAAATCCAAATGCTGTAAAAGAGCCTATGCCAACTATCATTGCTGCCACAAATATTGTGGCAACTGGTTTGAAGTATTTTGGCATCTTCATTGCGAAAAATGCCAAGACTATGGTTGGAATTAAGATGATTATCAGTAATCCTGTAAAGACTGGCAATGAGGTGACTATCTTATTTTGGGCAATTGCATATGTTGCAACAGAGCCTGCGATACCAAATATGACAAGCGTGGTTGCTTTGGCTCTTGGACTTGT
The DNA here is from genome assembly GCA_028867235.1 of Nitrososphaerota archaeon. Taxonomy (GTDB): domain Archaea; phylum Thermoproteota; class Nitrososphaeria; order Nitrososphaerales; family Nitrosopumilaceae; genus Nitrosotalea. Next base: position 3,966 of record JAGWGS010000058.1, read on the forward strand.
AGAAACTCCACCGCTTAGAATTCCTGCTGACAAAAATATCATTCCTACAAACATTGTAAGTCCTGAAAGGGCCTGCATTCCTGTAAGGAAAGTGTTTGCTATACCCAAATATGACAAAATTACTCCTGCAAGTCCTATTGCAGTAAGTCCCATTCCTGGCATCATGAGGTCCCAGTCACTCATTTGTGGTTGTTCCATGAGGTGACATACTTAATTCTTTTGAACGACAACGGCCAATCTTCGAAGAAATTAAATTCCCAACAAAACCGTCAAGATTCGTGGGATTAAAGGAAATACTTGAAGTATCAAAACCTAGAATCATAGTTTTACTTGTAATTACTGCCATCACCTCGATGTATGCTGCAAGCATTCTGATCGCACACAAGCCACTTGATGGAATGACATTGATTCATCTTATCATCGCAGGAGCATTGTCATCTGCTGGTTCCAGTGCACTAAACCACTATTACGACAGAGATATCGATCCGCTGATGAAAAGAACAAGCACAAGACCAATTCCGTCTGGAAGAATAGCTGCTCGCAGTGTCTTGATGTACGGACTGGGAGTAAGTGCAATATCTGTAATTTATGCTTGGTTTACTCTAAATCCTGTATCTACATTTTTCATCGCACTTGGAATATTTTTCTATGTCATGGTGTATACTGTATGGCTCAAACGCAACAACTGGACCAATATTGTCATCGGTGGGTTTGCAGGAAACTGTGCCTCAATGGCAGGATGGGCTGCAGCAACAGGTTCGATGGACCTTCTTGGAGTGCTGGTTGGCATGTTGGTCTTTGTGTGGACCCCTTCACACTTTTGGTGTCTTGCAATGAAGATAAGAGACGACTATGCAGAAGCCAAGGTGCCAATGTTGCCTGTCTTGATTGGTATGCAAAAGACTTCAAAGTATATTCTAATCAATACCGCAATACTGTTACCATATTCTATCTCCCTTGTTGCATTCGGACTAGGCTATGTCTATCTCGGAGTGGCACTTGTATCAGGAGGTTTAATGTTGTTGTACCATTACAAGTTGACAAAGACTCCAACTTCGGACTTTGCATGGAAAGCATACAAGGTCACAGCACCATACTTGACAATCATCTTTGTAGGAATTGCACTTGATGCAGCATTTCACATTCCTGTCATAAGATAACAAGACTGTTTCTCTGTAAAAACAATCAGGTTGTATTGTATAGTGTGCGACAGAATTATTCTTCTATCTCTTCTTCTTGGTTGACACCTGGAAATCCAGACTCGTATTCTCTTTCCAAGTTTTCCATGTTTTGCTTTTCTATTTCATCTTCATCTTCTTCTTTTTCTGCAATCTCTATTCTACGGTCATCTTTGGTCAACCATGTGACTTTGATCAAGCCATAAATTTCTAAATTAAGCAATGTCTTGTTGAACTCATCTTCCGGAATTGATATTCCAGCTTTTATGAGCGCCTTTGATAATTCAGAATCGGTAAGAGATCCTGCTATCTTGATTTTTTCATATACTATATTTCTAAGTGGTATTGCCATATCTAACCGTAAAACGCCTTGTCCATTGGTTTTGGTAATGCATATGTAATATTATCCTTGACACTCATGTACCAGTCCTCTACTCCTTTTGTAATTGATGGTTTGACGTTTCTAAGTGCCATTGAAAAGTCTGCACTTGTAATCTTTGGACTGTTGTTTCGCATTGCATTAACAGCTGCCTCTCTGCATACTGCAACAAGGTCAGCACCACTGTATCCCTTTGTTGCAACTGCAATCTCTTTGAGATCAGTATCCCCTGAGAGTGGCATCTGTTTTGTAAGTAATCTGATAATCTCAAATCTTCCCTTCTCATCTGGCGGTGGTACAAAGATTATCAAGTCTAGTCTGCCTGGTCGTATCAATGATGGGTCGATAAGGTCTGGCCTGTTTGATATTCCAAGCACCACAACTCTTGAGGCACCTCCGTCTTCCATCTCTGTTAGGAGCTGACTCAAAAGTCTCTCACCTACTCCTCCCTCCTCGTTTGACTTGAATCTTGCAAGTGAATCAAGCTCATCAAATATTATAATACATGGAGATGAAGTCTTGGCCTTTCTAAATATCTCTCTTATTGCCTTTTCTGATTCTCCCACCCACTTTGATAATACTTCAGGTCCCCTCACTAGAATCATGTTTGCACCACTCTCTGTTGCAAGTGCACGTGCAAGCAATGTCTTGCCGCATCCTGATGGACCGTACAATAGAGCACCTTTCGGTGGCTTGATTCCCATCTTTTGGAATTTTGCAGGCTCTTTTATTGCTGTAATTAAATTGTCTTCAAGTGTTCGCTTGGCATCATCTAGTCCGCCTACTTCTTTCCACCATACCTTTGGGCTTTCAACATAAAATTCTCGCATTGCAGTGGGTACGATTTCATGCATTGCATCATAGAAATCCTGTAATGTTATCTTCATCTTTTGTAATATCTCTGGTGCAATCTTTTCAGTCTCAGTTTCAATCTCTGGCAAAAATGTTCGTAGCGCTTTCATTGCAGCTTCTCTGCAAAGTGACTTGATGTCAGCACCTGTGTATCCGTGCAACTCTGCTGCAAGTCTTTTTAGATCAACATCTTGTAACGGCATGCCTCTTGTGTGAATTTGTAATATCTCCAGTCTGCCATCTGCATTTGGAACTGATATCTCAATTTCCCTGTCAAATCTTCCTGGTCTTCTAAGTGCTGGGTCTACACTGTCTGGCCTGTTTGTTGCGCCAAGCACAATGACGTTTCCTCTATCAGTTAGACCGTCCATTAATGCTAAGAGTTGCGCAACTACTCTTTTCTCAACATCTCCGTATGCTTCCTCTCTTTTTGGAGCAATTGCATCAATTTCGTCTATGAATATTACACTTGGAGAATTTTCTCTTGCTTCCTTGAATATGTCTCGCAATCTTGCCTCTGTCTCACCATAATACTTGTTCATGATTTCAGGCCCGTTGATAGAGTAAAAGTTGGCCTCTGATTCACTTGCAAGTACCTTGGCAATCAATGTCTTACCGCATCCAGGAGGACCGTACAACAATATTCCACTGTGCGGTTCTATGTTTAATCTTGAAAAGACTTCAGGGTGTTTTAATGGAAGCTCGACAATCTCTCGCATTCTTTTTGTCTGTGTCTTTAGTCCGCCTATCTCCTCAAATGTAACACGAACCTTCTTGTCTGCTGTAGTTTCACTAAGTATTGTAACTGCCGTACTTCGCTCTATCTTTACTACTGCTTTTGGTGCAATTTTGTGAATCTTGAAATCCATGGAATTTCCAAGAATCATTACTGATATCTCGTCTCCTTCTGAAAGCGGTAGCCCTCTGAGTCTGTTTTTCACAAAATCTGTAAATTCCTTGTCTACTGTAACATTGCCATTTACCGGCATTAATGTGACACTTTTTGCAGGCTTGGCAGTTATCTTTCTGACATTTACTAGATCATTTATTCCAACTCCTGCATTCTTTCTTGTTTGGCCGTCTATTCGTATTACATCTGGGGCCTTATTGTCATCG
>JAGWGS010000059.1 GCA_028867235.1 Nitrososphaerota archaeon
AGGAGGCATTCGCAGTCCAGAGACTGCCAAAGAAGTAGCCAAGGCAGGAGCAGATGCCATTGTGATTGGGACTTTTATTGAAAAGGGCGGAAGTTTCAAAACAATATCCGATATCGTAAAAACCATCCAATCCGTAAGGAAATAACATGTCTGAGAACCTCGCATTGAGACTAAAAGAAGTCCCAATGCCCCAAGACTATTTTGCTTATTATTCAAAAATATCTGAAGAGGTATTTACTATATTTGAACAAGCAGCATCTGCCAAAGCTACACTTTCTGATTCTTCTGGGATGGTAGAACCAAAGATTGCTTTTGATTTGGCAGACCGTGTATCAAAAATGCACGATATCGATGTCACTGACGATCTAAGATATTTGATTCAAAATACTACAAAAGAACTTGCTGCTCTACAGCTTGCAGAAAATATAACTCAAGGAAAATATTCTGGGCCTGACACAGATTTACAAGAAAAACTCGATCTTGCAGTACGTGTGGCCCTGGCCATAGTTACAGAAGGAGTTACCATTGCACCGCTTCAAGGCATAAGTGAGGTCCAGATCAAAAAAAATGCAGACGGCTCTGAATATCTATCTGTATCATTTGCAGGTCCAATCAGGTCAGCAGGAGGAACAGAAGCAGCTTCTACCATGCTTATCGCAGATCATGTAAGAAAGATAGCCGGACTATCAAAATATCAAGCAAATTCTTTTGATGATGAGACAGGCAGATTTGTAGAAGAGTTAAGGGTGTACGAAAGAGAAGTCGGCAGTTTCCAATTCCATGTTCCTGACCAAGATGTGACAAGTGTCATATCTAATCTTCCAGTTGAGCTTGATGGTGTAGATACTGATCTTGTAGAGATTGTAAGTCATAGGAATATGGTTCGAATAGGGACCAATAGGGTGAGGGGTGGTGCTCTTCGTGTACTAAATGATGGTCTAATTGGCAGGTCTCGCAAGCTTCTCAAACTCATAGAACTCTACAAACTTGACGGTTGGGACTGGCTCAAGGACCTAAAGGGAGCAATTCAGACAGGAGATGAGGATGCAGCAGCCCATAGAATGAGAGAGGTAATTACAGGAAGATCAGTTCTTTCCATGCCTAAAAAACTTGGAGGATTCAGGTTACGTTACGGCCGTGCTTGCAATACTGGTTTTGCCTCAATTGGCATACATCCTGTGGTTGCAGAGATACTTGATCACACCATAGCTGTAGGCACGCAGATCAAACTAGATGTACCAGGAAAAGCCTCAACAGTGGCATTTGTAGACTCGATAGATACTCCAATTGTCAGACTTACTAATGGAAATGTTGTAAAAATAAGAGACACTGCTCATGGAATTCATCTAAAACCACACATTGAAAAAATTCTACATCTTGGAGACATTCTGATAAGTTATGGAGATTTTTTGGAAAATAATGCAGAGCTCATACCAACTGGATATGTAGAGGAATTTTGGGCAAAGGAACTGCAAGACAAGGTAACCAAGTATGAACCAAATGATACAGAACTTCTCAGCTATGTCAACAAAGTACCGGACTTGGAAGAAGCATTTAGGATATCATTGAATTTTGGCATTAGCCTTCATCCTCATTATCTGTACTATTGGGATCAACTTACAATAGAAGAATTTGAGAAACTTCTAAAACCCATCAAATTTGAATCTGATCTTGTAGTATACCCATATGAAACAAAAGAGATTTTAGAAAAACTGGGAGTTCCACATGAAGTTGCTGATACTACATTGCTTTTGAAAGATGTAGAGGCTCAAGTATTTTTTTATCTATTGTTTAGAAAACAAATCCAGATTGAAAATGGTCTCTCTGTACCTCAAATCATAACAAATTCATCCGGAATCAAAATACCAAATAAATTTTCAACCTCTATTGGAGTGAGAGTAGGAAGACCCGAAAAGGCATCATTGAGGAAAATGAAGCCTCCCGTACACACTCTATTTCCTATAGGAAACAAGGGGGGTGCATCACGTGATTTACTAAAAGCTGCAAAGCAACCAAACTTTTACTGCAACATATACAATAGATTTTGCAAAAACTGTAACAGGCCGTCTATTAGTATAGCATGTGCCAAGTGTAATACAAAAACAAGTGTGATCTTTACATGTCTCAAGTGCAGGGATGAGCTTGAGACTAATTATTGCCCAAAGTGCAAATCTAGAGCACGAGTACACCTATACCGCTCATTTCCTCTCAAAGATTTACTGTATCTTGCACAAGAAAGAACCGGATACAGGGCCCAGGAACCATTCAAGGGGGTAAAAGAGCTGATAAACCAAGATAGAGTGCCTGAACCACTCGAAAAGGGTCTGATAAGACAAAGTCTTGGATTAAATGTCTTCAAAGATGGAACAATTAGATTTGATGCTACCAATGCACCACTTTCACATTTCAAACCGTCCTGGATTGGCACAACACCGCAAAAACTTGTTGAACTTGGATACACACATGATGCAGATGGTAATCCTCTTGTAAGTTCAGACCAACTTGTGGATCTAAGGGTTCAAGATGTAATAATACCCAAAGAATGTGGAGAAAGTCTTGTCTCTGTTTGTCAGTACATTGACAGGGAACTTGCAAAACTTTTTGGACGTCAATCATTTTACAATGTGAAAAATACTGATGACCTAGTGGGACAGCTTATCATTGGTCTTGCTCCTCATACGTCTGTAGGTATCGTAGGAAGAATAATTGGATACACCAATACTCAGGTCTGTCTTGGAACAGCAGTCTGGCATTCTGCAAAAAGACGTGATGCTGATGGAGATGCTGATTCTATCATGTTATTGATGGATAGTTTGCTGAACTTTTCAAGATTATTTCTGTCAGACAGAATTGGTGGACTCATGGATGCACCATTGCTTGTACAGCCAATTGTAATTCCTCAAGAGGTGCAAAGACAGGCGCATAACTTTGAAGTGGTCAAAGAATATCCTCTCTCATTTTTTGAAGCTACTCTTAGAAAAGAAAAAGCAAGTGAAATAAAAGATGTTGAGATTTTAAAATCAAGATTAGAAACAGAAAGACAATTCCTTGATCATGATTTCACACATACCACATCCACACTTACCACATCAAAATCAAGAAGTGCATATTCCACTCTTGGTTCGCTTCTTGAAAAACTTGACATGCAGATTAGAACTGCAGATATCATTAATGCAGTTGATCCAAGTGAAGTTGTATCTATGGTGATGACAACACACCTGCTTCCTGATATCATGGGTAATCTCAGGGCATACTCTGGCCAATCTTTTAGATGTACTGCATGTGGAGCAAGTTATAGAAGAATTCCTCTTATTGGCAAATGCCTGGAATGTGACAATAAACTAATCCAAACTATGACTAGACCTTCCGTACAAAAATATCTGAAACTTGCACGAAGAATGCTCAACAAGTATACCATATCTCCATATCTTAGAAGTCGTGTATTATCTCTCTTAGATGAACTAGAATTGGTATTTGGAAAAGAAGAGAGTAGTCAATCTATTCTTACAGACTTTGCCTAGCGAATCTTGATGTAATCGTATCCGCCATGTTTGCTCTCAAAACAATAACGAACTTTTTGAAAGTCTTTTCTAAACTTCTTAACCTCTAAAGCAATCTTCTTCTTATCTTTTTTATCTATCACTACTTTTTTGATAAATTCTGCGACTTGTTTCATATTTGATTCCTTCATTCCAAGACGTGTGAGCTCGGCAACACCAAGTCGCATTCCTCCTGGATGGAAATAGTTGCGTCCTGCCTTTATGTCTCCTGGTATAAGCTGTCTGTTTACTATGATGTTTGCTTTTTCCAAGTCTGCTTCAATTGTTCCACCATCTCCAAATGAGAGAACATTTACTACTATTTGATGAGATTTTGTAAATCCTCGTTTTTCTCCAAGAACTGTAAAACCAGATGAATTAAGTGCATCTGCAAGTGCCTTGGCATTTTTTATTACTTGAACAGCATATTTTTTGCCAAACTCTAGCATCTCTGCATATGCAATTGCTTTTCCAGCCATGTGATGCAAATGGTGATTACTAGTCATGCCTGGGAATGTAGCCTTTTTGATACTTTCACCATACTTTTCAAATGAACAAACCATTCCACCTTGTGGACCAAACAAAGTCTTATGCGTACTCATTGTCATTGCATCTGCTCCTTCTCTTAGGGGATCTTGGAATTGTCCACCTGCAATAAGACCAGCTACATGCGCACCGTCATAATTGACAAACATATTGTAACTTTTCAAGAAGTCTGCAAGCTCCTTTACTGGATGTGGAAATAGGAAAACAGAACCGCCAAACATTGCTAGTTTTGGAATCTTTCCTGTCTTTTCAAGTTCTTTGACCTTTTCTTTTGTCTTGTCAACATCAATAGTCATTTCTTCGGCATCAAATGGATAAAATTCAATGTCAAGCCCATGCACAAGTCCTGCAGTTCCTGCATGTTCCTTCTTTCCATGTGATATGTGACCACCAGATGGAATAGATGGAGCCATCATGGTATCTCCTGGATTTGAAAATGCAGAATAAATGGCAAGATTAGCTACAACACCAGAGATTGGTCTTACATCAACAAATTCTGCCTTGAATAATTTTTTTGCAAGTTCCATGCACTTGAATTCTACCTCATCAATGTAGATGCATCCGGCATATACCCGCTCACCAGGCCAGCCTTCTGCATATCTGTTGGCAAAGTCAGATATTGTTGCCTCACGTACTGCAGGGCTAGTTACATTTTCACTTGCAATTAGAGGAATAGAGTTAGCAAACCATTGATTGTGAGTTTTGAGCATTGAAAGCACTTCATTATAAGACGAGCGCGGTGAAGAGCGAGACATGTCTAGTCCCCTCAGTTTTCCTAATTTAAAAACATCGTTCGTGGTTGAAAATTATCTGTTTGAAGTGTAAAGGATTTTGATCTCATAAGACATAATAAGGGAAAATTGGCCTTTTGCAAATATGTCTATACAGTCTTCCGCTGGCGGTATACCAGTAGTTATTCTAAAAGACGGTGCACAACAGACCAAAGGTCGTGATGCACAGAAAAATAATATCACTGCAGCAAAATTAATTGCAGAAATTGTTCACTCAAGTCTTGGTCCACGAGGAATGGACAAAATGCTTGTTGATTCACTAGGCGATGTTACAATTACAAATGACGGTGCTACAATACTCAAAGAAATTGATGTACAACACCCAGCTGCAAAAATGTTGGTGGAGATATCAAAAGCAACTGATAACGAAGTAGGAGATGGAACAACATCTGCTGTAGTTCTTGCTGGTTCCTTATTGGAAACTGCTGAATCATTAATTTTGCAAGATGTTCATCCAACAATAATTGTTGATGGTTATAGAAAAGCTGCACAAAAGGCAGTAGAACTTTTAGAAAAAATTGCAGACAAGGTATCTGCAACAGACAAGGATGTACTTGAAAGAATTGCAAGAACATCGATGCAAACAAAACTTGTACGAAGAGATTCTGCAAACTTGGCTGAAATGATAGTAAAATCTGTAATTGCTGTTGCAGAAAAGAAAGATGATGGTCAATACGTAGTAGATATTGATGACATCAAAGTAGAAAAGAAAGCAGGTGGTTCTATCAAGGATTGTGCTATCATCAAAGGTATAGTTCTTGACAAAGAAATTGTGCACAGCGGAATGCCAAAGAGAATCGACCATGCAAAGATTGCTCTAGTTAACAATGCACTTGAGATAGACAAGACAGAATTTGATGCCAAAATAAACATTACAAACCCACAACAGATGAAATCATTTCTTGATGAAGAACAAAAAATGATCAAAAACATGGTGGACAAGGTTATTGCTTCTGGGGCAAATGTATTGTTCTGCCAAAAAGGAATTGATGATATGGCACAACATTATCTTGCAAAAGCCGGAATACTCACAGTTAGAAGAATTAAAGAAAGTGACATGACAAAACTTGCCAAGGCAACAGGTGCCAGAATTATAAGCAATTTTGATGATTTGTTTGAGAAAGATCTCGGTTCTGCTGAATCTGTAGAAGAGAGAAAAGTAGAGACAGACAGATGGGTCTTTGTTGAAGGTTGCAAGCATCCAAAAGCAGTAACATTGCTTCTACGAGGTGGCTCACAAAGAGTTGTAGATGAAGTTGAAAGATCAGTTCATGATGCGTTAATGGTTGTAAAAGATGTAATGGAAAAACCATTGATAGTTGCAGGAGGAGGGGCGCCAGAAACTTATGCTGCAACAAAGCTTCGAGAATGGGCAAAGACACTTGAAGGTCGAGAACAACTTGCAGTAGAAAAATTCGCAGATTCCTTAGAAGTTATCCCAATTACACTTGCTGAAAATGCTGGAATGGATCCAATTGATACATTAGCATCGCTAAGATCAAAACAACTCAAAGGAAACAAGTGGACAGGCATCGACGTAATGAAGGGCCAAGTTTCCAGCATGCATGCAAGCGATATCTTTGAACCGCTCTCTGTTAAAATCCAGATAATTACATGCGCAACAGAGGCAGCATCTATGATACTAAGAATCGATGATGTTATTGCAACTGCAAAATCTGCAGGTGGACCACCGCCAGGAGCTGAAGGCATGGGTATGGGTGGAATGGGCGGTATGGGAGGCATGGGCGGAATGGGTGGTATGGGCATGCCGCCTATGGATATGTAATAACAAACACTCCACATTCTTCCTAAATTTTGACAGTACCTTTATTTGACTAATCTCAAGTACAAATTTCATGCAGTTGGGTGGAACCAAAATTCTAACTGGTGCAAGATATGTCTATCTTGTGGCATTCTTTGCATTGCTCTCTGGAATGTTCTATCCTATAATCACACATGGTAGCTGGGATCCAGTAATATCTGGAACACTGATTCTATTTGTAGGTCTTGCAGGAACAGTATCAATATACAAAGCAGCTACTACCGACAGACACAAGAAGGCCTATCTCATTATCGGTCTTGCCGTGACTTCACTTGCATTATTCCTTGTATATGGTGCAATAGGAAGAATTTAGATCCTAATATCAAAAACAAAAGTCAGAATAAATTGTTATAATTTCCTATTTTGTTCTATTTAGATATCAAAATAAAGATAGAACTCGTGTGGATGAGGTCTGATTGAAACTTCATGATCATCTGCTCTTTCTACCTCAACCAGTTTATCCACAGTTTCGTTTGAAAATACAGGCGAGAGGAACTTTCTGTCACTTTCTAGCTCATCAAGTGCCTCTCCTAATGTAGCAGGCAAGTCCCCAATTCCTTTTGCAGTTCTCTGAGCCTTGGTCATCTTGTAAATATCTTCATACACTGGATCACCAGGATCCATCTTCTTTTTGATTCCATCCAGTCCTGCTGCCTGTACTGCAGCAAATACTAGGTATGGATTTGATGATGGGTCAGGTGCTCTAAATTCAATTCTCTTTATTTTAGAATATT
>JAGWGS010000005.1 GCA_028867235.1 Nitrososphaerota archaeon
CCCACGGATGCCGATAATTATTGGAGTGGTAGCAGTAGGTGGTGCCGGTGCAGCAATTTTCTTAAAAACCATTCATAATCCACATCCACATGTTGTTTCTACGCACATTACAGTAGAGCGATCAACAAATCCTCAAAGTGAAGGAACATCTGACATGCTAAATATTGAGATCGAGATCGAGGCAGGAATAGAAGAGGAGAACAATGCAATTAATTGATGATAAAATCAGAGAGGATTTCAGTCAAGCTTTTGATTCAATAATTAGAGAAAAGGGCGGACTAGATAAGATAAAGGCTGTCCAGCCCGTACTTGACTGGTACGATGAACATACACCGATTTTTGATAAATTTGCAAAAGATCAACTAGAGAGTATACCTGACATTGTGAACATTTTGAATCTTGGCCGCGAATCAACAAAGGGTCGCGATGCATTCCTATCCAAACTATCAAACATCATAGTCAGAAAAATTATGACCCGAGTAACCGTTCCCTTTGTAAACATCATGATAAACAAGATAACAATCACAACCAATGGAAAGACAAAGAATGTTACGTTCAATGCAGATTTCACACGAACTGTTGTAAAACCATACATCGAGTTCATACTAAAGATTAATGGAGAGAAGATCAATGATACAAAAATTAGATTTATGGTTGACATTACAGCCACTATGAATGATATAAAATTTGAATATTCAAAAAATTCCAGCATGATTTACTTTGGAATCCTCGTGGTAGCCTTAACGATCTCAACTAATTTTAAAATTCCAGTAAGTGGAATAACAGAATCAATACGATTAGGAAGCAAATCGTTTAATGTTGATCTTTCAAAGTTTAGTTTTGCATTAAATTCTAGTGATCATAATTTGAATTCAAAGATGTGAAAGTTTTACGCTACAATGATCTTTTTCACATTTGAAGTGATATTTGTATCATCTAACAATCCTGAAATATATAGATTAAGGGAAATGCTCTTTGATTTCATTTGATTTCTTTAATTCTTCTAAAGTTTTGTGACATGATTAATTTTCCCAATACCACTTTTGCACAAATCCATCAGGTTTTCTTTTATGAGCAAATTTGAAGTGTCTCCCCAAGTGCACAGGATCATTGAATTTCATACCACATTCTTTACACTTGAGTTCGTTTTGGTGATCATCCATGTTAGGAGTATTCTTTTTCTAAACCATAACGTTTACTACAAAAGCATTAGTCAACTAGCATCAAACCTTTCAGAAATACAGGCATATTTTTTACAACTGTTATACCTAGAATTATCATTTTATTTTAATGCCTATTAACCATCCACTGTACAAGAAAATGGAAGAAATGCAAATCCATTACTTGGAAAAATCATTTGTGATAGAATTGAATAAGAAAATAATTATGGAATGGAATGAACGACATCCAGAGTTACCAGAATACATAGCTGAGTCAGGATCTGGGCTTGATGAAGTTCTTTCTACGGTGGAAAAAACAGGTAATGATGAGGTGGATCATGAAGACAAAATAATTACAAAGGCAGCTCATCTTCTAGGTGGTATACCGTGGGCTCAATCGTTTAGTGGGGCAAACAAACGAACTGCAATACTGGCTACCACAATATTCTTACGAAGAAATGGATTATCCATCAAATTCCCGCCAGTGGAACAACGTGAATTGAGACAACTCTTATTTAGAATCCAAGAAGAGAGAGGAAAACTCCAGCCAGAAATAATTGATAGACTAATTTTATATATTCGAAAAAACACTAAATCACTATGACCCAAGATGAATCTGATTTCATAGATGCATTCATGAAGGAACATGAACAGCTATTTGAAGATCTTGGAAATGAAATAAAAGACTTTTAGAAGTTCATTCTGTTTTTGTAATGTTTTATGTCTTGTTTGAAAAAGAAGAATATTTTGTGACTCATATGTCATATGAGAAAATAGTGATCTCAGGAAGAGGTCATCCCAACCAACGTTCCCCATATTATTAGACCCACCAAAATTCCAAAATGGGTCAGAAATGTATTTGACATGTATGAACAAGGACAGATATTATATGATGAACTTATTCAAGGAATACAATTTTTGAGAACAATTTTTGAATCTTTTACAGATACTGAAAAACCATAACCTTTGAGAAATTTTACGTCGTAATGGTTAGTTTTTCCTTTAAGAGTCAAAAGCCAGTGCCTATTTTATCCCAATTATCCTTGAATCCTTCATATTGTTTTGGTTGTAGCCAATAACTTACTTTTCCATCTTTCTCTCCTTTGTGTATCTTGTTTTTTATCTCATTATGTGTAGCTACAAAAATTTCCGGTTTCTCTTCTCTTACGTTCCTACATATTATGACAAATTCTGCTATCACGTTATCCATATTATTTCCAAATGGAACTGGATCTCTTTTTGTAAGGGCTTTGATTTGAATCGTATGAGTTGATTTGCCATTTTGATTGTAAATTACTGCATCAACTCCTTTTGCATTTCTTGAAGTAGGCAGAACATTCCAACCTCTTTTTGACAATTCATAGCAGGAATAGTACAATCCTATATTGCCTGTCACTTGGTTTGGAAATTTATTCATAATTTTCTAATAATGATATTAGTAATAATTAACTTCTTTCCAACAAATCACATGCCGTCATTATTCTAGTCATAACGGATTTTTCACGCACGAGTGGGGGGGATTCCTTTTTTACTCTTTGTCGACGTATTCGTCTGCCTTTGGTATGTCTGGTGAAAGTCCCTTTCTCTTTCTGATATCACCAATTACAGTAACCAGTATAGAGTTTGGTACCGGAGTCCATGCCTTAAAGTGAGTATTCCACATTGCCTTTCCAGCAGTCTGTCCTCTCATGACTTCAGACAAGTCAAATGTCTCTGATGCAGGAATCTCACCTGATATGATATGAATGACACCTTTTTGTTCCATGTTAAGCACCTTGCCTCTCTTCCCAGATATTACACCTGCAACGTTTCCAATCATCTCTTGCGGTACACGTACCTCAATTCCAAGTGTTGGCTCAAGCAATACTGGGGATGCCATCAACATTGCACCAGTACATGCACGTCTTGAAGCAGGACCTAACTGTGACAGACCTCTGTGTGCTGGGTCCTCGTGTGGTACAAAGTGGTGGAATGTAAACTTGCATCCTCTTACCTGTTCTCTTGCAAGAGGACCTTCTTTCATAGAATCATCAAAACCTGACAATATAGAATCAGTAGACTCTTGTACAAACTGGACACCCTTTGTTCCATCAACCACTACATTACCCCTAATATCAAATCTCATGACACGTTTTGCCTCATCTCCATCCCATCCAGCATCTTTTAGAATCTTGGCAACTTCCTTCTTGTCCTTGTATTCATTTAGTGTGTTGTTTCTTATCATCTCGGCAATCTTTTCATCAAGAGGCTCTACTTTCATGAATATCTTGTTGTGTCGGTTTGGTGATTTTGACATGATAGGTCCTGCAGAACCACGAATTGTTTCTCTATAGTTAATCAAAGGTTGTGATGTTACAATATCCACCTTGGCGTCTGCAATCAATGCAGTTGCAATCTCAAGGTGAAGCACACCCATTCCAGCAATTACAGTCTCACCAGATTCTTCGTTAATTTTTACAACCAAGTTAGGATCTTCAATAGTGATACGGTTCAAGGCCTCGACAAGTCTTGGCAAGTCTTTTGGATGTTTTGGTTCAACTGCAATCTGAACGACTGGTTCAGATACGTACTGGATTCCTTCAAATGTATTTACAGTTGACACACTGGATAAAGTCTGTCCTGCTCTTGCATGCTCTAGTCCTAGCAATGCGGGAATGTTTCCAGCAGCAAGTTCACCCACCATCTCTCTCTGGTTGCCCATGAAAAAGTTGACAGATTGGATTCTGCCTTCACGTTTTGAATCAATAAGATGTATTCTATCACCGTCTTTGAGCCGTCCAGAAAACAGACGCCCTATTGCAACAGGTCCTGCTGCAGGATCTACTGTCATGTTTACAATCATCATTACTGCCGGACCATTATCATCACAGTTTAGCAATGCCTTTCCAATATCAGATTCCAAATCACCCTTCCAGATCTTTGGAATTCTATACTTTTGTGCAACGTCTGGAGCTGGATGATGTTTTACAACCATTCCAAGTACTGCATCATACAATGGTGCACGTTCTGCAAGTTTCTTGACATCACCACCTTCGGAATATGCTTCATAGATATCTTTGAATGAAATTCCTTTCTTCTTCATTACATCTGCGTTAAATCCCCACTTGTCCTTGGCAGAACCAAATGAGACACTTCCATCCTGTATGCTTACCTTCCATTTTTCCTTGTACTCAGGTTCTGCATAAATGTCAATTAATCGATTAAAGTTTGTAATAATTTCAAGCAACCATTCTTGCATCTTGTCTGGAGGAAGTCTTAGCTCCTTTATGAGACGGTCAATCTTGTTGATGTAAAGTACTGGACGAACTCTTTCCTCTAACGCCTGTCTTGTTACAGTCTCAGTCTGGGTCATAATACCTTCTACTGAATCAGATACCACAACAGCTCCGTCAATTGCTCTAAGGCTTCGTGTGACACGACCTGTAAAGTCAATGTGACCCGGCGTATCAATCATGTTGATGACGTATTCTTTGTCATCTTTTTCGTAAAGTAATGTAACGTTTGCCTGAACAATTGTCATCTGTCTGTCTTGTTCAAGTTTCATAGAATCCAATGCCAAAGCCTGTCCTGCAACAGATGGACTGATAATTCCACTTGATGCCAAAAGGCTATCACTCATGGTGGTCTTGCCGTGATCTACGTGTGCAATGACTCCAAAGTTTCTAATACGACTCTTGTCTCCAATGATTTTTAGAATCTGTTCTGTTGCCTTGTACTTCATGAATTAGCTAAAAATCCTTTTTATGCATATATTAAACGTTTAGGGAAAAATTATCAAAAATAGATCAAATGATCACCAAATTCAGAGATTTTGATCCTCCAAGCATTTTGTGACAGATTTTGTCCGCACCAGAAAAGAGATTGGAAAAATTAGATCTAACTTGATTTTTATTATAGAAAGTAAAGTCTCACTTTCGTGGAGATTACAATAGGTCACACGCCAGATGCAGATGACGCATTCATGTTTTATGGAATGCTCAGTGGCAAGGTTACCTCACCTCATTTTACAATCAAACATGTTGTAGAAGATATTGAAACATTGAACAGACGTTCTCTCAAGCACGAGCTTGATGTCACAGCAGTCTCTGCCCATGCTTGTGCATACCTCAAAGACTATACCATACTGCGAAGTGGCGGCAGTTTTGGCAAAGGATACGGACCAATAATTGTAGCAAAGCAGAATCTAGATGTAGACAAGTTGCGCTCATCCAAGATTGCAATACCAGGAAAAATGACATCAGCATTTCTCTTACTGGAATTAATGATTGGAAAATTTGATTACATTGAGATGAAGTTTAGCGACATTCCAGATGCAGTAGCAAGCGGCAAGGCAGATGCAGGACTTGTAATACATGAAGGCCAGATAACATACAACCAAAAGAACTTGATGAAACTCTTTGACATTGGCACCTGGTGGAAAGACAGTACTGGAGGGTTGCCAGTTCCCCTTGGAGTAAATGTGATGAGCAATCATTTTGGAATTGAGACCATCAAAAAATTTGACGAGTTTTTCAGAGAGTCCATAGTGTATGGAATGGCAAGACCAAACGAGGCTCTAGATTATTCTATGCAGTATGGACGAGGACAAGCAAAGGAGACAATTGATAGATTTGTTCGCATGTATGTCAACGATGTAACAATTGACATGGGTGTACTTGGAGAGCAGGCAATCAGAAGTTTATTCCAGTTAGGAATAGAAAAAGGATTTGTTCCAGAGTTTGATCTGCGCATAGCTTAAGTTATCAAGCATATCACACAAATACATCTAATGGACAAGCGAGTATTTGTACTTGGCATATCAATGTTAGTAATAGGATTTTCATCTTATGCATATCTAAATGAAAATGTTCCAACTGGCAAGGCAGACATGTCAGACGATGAGAAAGCTGCACTTGTTCAAGCTGAGGTGGTCAATGTGGGCCTTAGCAATATCGCAGGACTTGTAGGCGGTCTTGGATTTTTCATTTTGCTAATAAGCATAGGCCTGCGACGCAAAAAAAAGGGTGGAGAGGGAAAACCAGTAACTCAAAAGCCTGCAGAGATGTAACCAGAATCCATTTTTCGATGCAAACAAAAATTAATCACAATTAGTAATGTAGGTATCACTTTTTTTTCTTGCTTGGAGGAGACCATCTTTTTAGCAACAGCGAGCTGCTTGTAACTGAGACAGAGCTTGCAGCCATGGCAAGACCTGCAAGAGCAGGATACAACAATCCAAGACCTGCAATTGGAACAAGCACTATATTGTATGCAAATGCATAGAACAGATTTTGTTTTATCTTGCTGACAGTCTTTCTGCTTGCCTCTATTGCAGATACTACATCCATTAAATCATCTCTGATTAAAATTACATTGCCAGCCTCCAATGCAATATCAGTTCCACTACCTATTGCAATACCAATGTCTGCGCTAGTCAATGCAGGTGCATCATTGATACCATCTCCAACCATAGCAACAAGCCCATCTTTTTGCAGTAATTGTATGACATCAGACTTGGCAGATGGCAGTACATTTGCAAAGACACTAGTAATTCCAATATCATCTGCAACAAACTTGGCAGTTGACTGATTGTCACCTGTCAACATGACAGTCTTTATTCCCATTTTTTGTAGATAACGCATGGTAGGCCCTGCACTTGATTTTGGTGTATCAAGTAATGCTACAAGACCAATCAAAATTCCACCCAATGCAACAAGTATGACAGTCTTGCCTGTTTCTTGTAATTTACTTACAAGTTGTTGTACAGATTCAATGTTTATTCCTTCATCTTGGATAAATTGAGGACTACCTACTAGTATGGTAGAATCACCATATACGGCTCGCACTCCCTTGCCAGGAACAGCAAAAAATTCACCAGTTTTCCCAAGTTGTATTTTCATATCAGATGCATGCTGAACAATTGATTTTGCAAGTGGATGTTCTGAATTTTTTTCAGCAATTGCTGCAATCCCCAAAACTTTGTCAGTACCAATGATTTTTCCAGATATATTTTGGTTGAGTGAAACCACATCTGTCACAGTAGGTTTTCCATATGTCAGAGTACCAGTCTTGTCAAACACCACGGTCTTTATCTTGCCTAGCATTTCAAGTGAGATTCCATTCTTGAAGACAACTCCATTTTGAGCAGCCTTGCTCATTCCAACCATTACAGCAGTAGGAGTGGCAAGCCCAAGTGCACATGGACACGCAACTACCATTATTGCAACAGCAGGAATTAATGATGCAGATATCTGATGTGTCCCAGGCGTCATGACATACCACGCAACAAAGGTTGCAAGAGAAATCAGCATTATTGCAAATGCAAAATATCCAGAAACCTTGTCTACCATCTTTTGCATTGGGGGCTTATGGCCCACTGCATCCTCAACTAGTTGCACTATCTGAGCAAGAACTGTATCACTACCAACTTTTTCTGCTCTTATAACCAGCATACCTTCGTTGTTCACAGTTCCACCCATGACTAGATCTCCAGCTTTTTTGCTCAAAGGAACAGACTCTCCAGTTACCATAGATTCATCAACTGCCGAGTTTCCGTCTATGACTAGACTGTCAACAGGAATTTTTTCCCCAGGCCTTACAACCAACACATCACCTGGTTTTATCGCCTCAATTGGAACATCAAGTTCCTGTCCATCTCTTCTGAGTTTTGCAGTCTTGGGTTGTAACTCTATCATCTTTTTTACAAGTGATGATGTCTTGCCTTTTGTTTTTGTTTCAAGATACTTGCCCAAGATTACAAAGACTATCACTAGTGCTGATGCATCATAATAGACATGATTCCAGTTTGGAGTCGGAAATGTATTGACTACACTGAACAAATAGGCAGTAGTGGTTCCTGTTACAATCAATGTATCCATATTTGCAGATTTCATCTTCCCAATACGATACGCTCCAGCATAAAATCTCCACCCAACAACAAATTGTACAACACTTGCACAAGAAAAGACAACATATGCCGCAATGATACCACCAGATAGTGGAATAAATGGAAGATATTCCCGATATCCAAAAAACAAAACAGGAATTACAAATCCCAGTCCTAGAAAGAATAATTTTCTGAATTCGGTTGCTTCAGAGTCTGTAAAAGTGACATAATCTTCACGCCCTATAGAATACCCACTGTCAGTGATTGTTTTTCGTATGTCAGCAAGTGAAACAAGAGTGGGATTGTATTCTAAAATTATTTTTCCACTACCAAAATTAGCCGAAACATACTGTATGCCACTAATACTGCCAAGTTTTTTTTCCAATTTTTGTGCATCACTTGAATCAGTCATGTTTTCCACCTTGACAGTGAGTTTTTCATAGACAACTTTGTAGCCAATCTCTTCAACTGCCTTTTCAATGGTTTTTAGATCAGTAATTTTTGGATCAAATTCCAGGGTAGCTTTTTCAGAAGCCAGATTGACCTCACATTTTGTTACTCCCCCAAGTGCACCAACATGATTTTGAATGGAATTTACGCACCCAGCACAGTGCATTCCACCTATCTTTAGAGCAGTGCGCACCGTCTTGCTTTGAGATTTTATCATATCAGGCATGCATGTCTTACATATCAGAGATACTTAGCATCAGGCCTTTACATTTGTAAAGATGAGTTTTCAAATAGGCGTCACAATATAGGAAATCATGCCCCTAAAACTAGACGATATCGATCTTGCAATATTAGAATCACTTGTAAAAGATGGACGAAAATCTTTTCGTCAGATATCAAGGGAGACAAAGGTAAGCACTCCCACTGTAAAATTACACTATGAGAGACTTGTAAATGCAGGACTAATCAAGGGTGTATCAGTCGAGTTAGACCTTGGAAAATTAGAAACAAAAACAAGTGCCAAGCTGGACCAGATAAAACACAAGTCACTCAAGGTACACAAAATAAAGATAGACAAGGACATGCTTGTCAAGATAACATGCGATTATTGCAATGGTCCTACACACAACAAACCCACAATACTCAAAGTAGGTTCCCAAGAAAGATTTTTCTGCTGCACATCATGTCGAGCGCTGTACAAAGAAAAATATCATGGCAGAATAGAGGCCATGAAGGAAGATTAAGCGCGCCAGATAATAAAACGCAGAAATATTTTTTTCTCAAAAGTTCTTCATAATCTTGAAGAAAGTGTCTCGTTGTGCTGGCTCCCTTCCAATCTCTTTTATCATATTTGCAAGCTCTACAATAGAAGAGTTTGTTCCCTTGCCTGCTGCACGATAGATCTCCTCAGAAAATGCAGTTCCTACAAGATCATTTCCACCATATGTTAATGCGACCTGTGCAAGCTTTTTGCCTAATGCAACCCAATACACAGATATGTTATCAAGTTGATTGGCAAGCATCAACCTAGATACAGCAGTTATTCTCAAGTCATATGTTGATGGACTCTCAGATGTTACAAGGCCCTTCTTTTCAAGTTCAGTGTTATCAAGACTAAACTTGAGAGGAATTAATGTGATAAACCCCTTGGTTCTCTTTTGTACTTCACGCAACTTTACAAGATGATCAACAATATGCTCAGGCTTTTCAATGTGGCCAAATAGCATTGTTGCGTTGCTTTTTATTCCAAGATTATGTGCTTGCTCAATGGTATCAAGCCATTCCTGTCCTGAACACTTGCCACGTACAATCTTGTTTCTAATATCAGGATGAAACAGCTCTGCCCCTCCACCTGGCATGGTGTCAAGTCCAGCAGTCTTGAATCGTGTCAACACTTCCTTGACAGAATTTTTTGTCAGCTTTGATATGAAAAACACTTCAGCTGCAGTAAGCGCTTTGATATTTAATTCAGGATGACTCTTCTTTATTGTCCTAAACATTTCCTCGTAATACTCCAATGGTAGCTCAGGGTGAAAGCCACCTACAATGTGAACCTCTGTTGCACCCATACTCTTTGCCATTGCCACTCGTGATTCAATATCTTTTGCAGACAGAGTGTATGCATCAGATTCATTTCCCTTTCTGTAAAATGCGCACATCTGACAGCTTGCAGCACAGACATTAGTGTAATTCATGTAATAAGACGCAGCAAATGTTACTGTAGGTCCAATTTTTTTCTGGCGCACCAAATCTGCAGCAGCACCAAGCATGTAGAGATTATCATAAGACATTAGTTCCATTCCATCATCAAATGTGAGTTCTTCACCTGCAATGGCTTTTTCAAGTGCTTTTGATTCTTTTACTAGCTTTTCTAGCACGCACTTGTTTGATGGCATTATCAATATAAAATTAACACGAAGACAGTTAGATTATAGCACGCTAGCAAGACTAGAATCAATTATGAAATTACACCACATAGGCATAGTAGTAAAGAGCATAAATCAATCCCTGGGTGAGCTTGGCAAGTATCTCAATTTTGAGACAAAAAGTGTGATACTACCAGTTGAAAGTCAAAAGGTCAACATCTGCCTCCTCAAAGTAGGAGAGCCATTCATAGAACTGATAGAACCATCTTCTCCAGATTCTGCCATAAGTGAATTTGCAAAATCGGGTGGAGGGATTCATCACCTTTGCTTTGAGGTAAAAAACATCCAGTCAGAGCTTGACAGATTGGAAAAAGATGGGGCAACGGTTCTTGTCAAGCCAGTAGGAGGTTTTGACAATAGACAGATAGCATTTGTAGATTTGAATACTCCAAATACAAAATGCGGTCTAGTTGAATTATTAGAAATAGAATAGTACAAGAATCAGTTGAATTTAAGACCAGATTTGACAGACATGGCAATTATTCCCACAATTGATACCATTAATGCAACAGATGCAAGCGGTCCAAATTCTGGAACAAAAGTAGTGCTCTTTGAAAATGCAATAGTATAGTTCCCTCTCTGGCCTTCTTCCCATATCATATACACTGAATTGTTTGCTACAACCATTTCATTTTCATATGATTCATTTACACTGTTACTCAAATTTGTTGGATCTTGAAACGTAGCTCCACCGTCATTACTTTTTGTGATAAACACATCAAATTTTCCAGGAGTGCTGTCCACCCAACTTACATAGACTGTACCATCAGAAGAAATCTTGGGCCATCCAGAAGGTCCAGAATTATTACTTAGATTTATTGGCGTATCAAATGAATCCCCGTTATTGCTGCTTTTTGCAAAATAGATATCATAATTTATCCCAGTCATGGTTTGAGTCCACACAACATAGACATCATTGTTCCATGCCGCAAGTTGTGGGTAACCAGAATCACCTTTGAGATTGCTAACATCAAGCGGTTTTGAGAATGTGTTTCCTCCATCACTACTCTTTGTAAACATGATATCATAATTTCCAGATGTGTTGTCCATCCACACTTCATAGATGTTATTTTTGTACACAAACACTTCAGGAGAACCAGACTCTCCAGTGCTTGAGCTTATATCAACAGGAGAATCAAACGAGTCTCCAGAGTTACTGCTCTTGCTCAAAAAGACCTCAAAGTTTCCCTTGTTGTTGTCTTCCCATGTCAGATACACCTTTCCAGCATCAGCAAAGATTTTTGGAATTCCAGAGTTTCTTACACCATGTGTTATGTACACAGGTGAAACAAATGAATTTCCCTGATCAATACTTTTTGTAAATACAATATTTGTAGAATTGTCTTCAGATTTTTCAACCCATAACGAATAGACATTGTTTCCATCAATAGCCATCTGTGGAAACGCAGATAGTTTTGTATCATCACTTACCAGCACAGGTTTTCCAAAACTTGTACCACCATCAGTACTTTTTGCCATCAGCACAGTAGAGTTGCCAGAGATTGAAGATTGCCATATGACATAGACATGATTGTTCTTTTCTTCCAGTTGTGGATAGAGCGACTGACTTGATACAGATTCTGATAGGTTGACTGGAGTACTAAATGTACCACCGCCGTCAGTACTTTTTGCAAAATAAACATCAGACTTGCCATTATGAGTTGTACTCCAAATTGCAAATATCCCATCCCCAGATACCAGAATATGAGGCAACTCAGAGTTAGCAGAAGAATCACTCAGAGTCACAGGATTTGTAAAACCTGGTGACTGGACCTGTGCAAAACTTGATCCTATTCCAGATAACATTACAACAGACAGTATCAAAATAGTTCCAAGTTTCATGGCAGTACTATCAATTAATGGCATAATATACTAATCACATCAAAGGGAGCTATTTCAGCTCCACCTTGTCGACAATCAGATTCAGTTCCACCTTTTCTTTTGTGTTTACAGCATTTGTCAGATGCGTTACAAGAGTCACTTGATTTTCTTTTCCATTCATCAAGATTGATGTTTTTAGTAATATTGGCATAAAATCAGTATTTGGTCCAAGCATTAGTCGTGGCATCTCAGGTATTATGGATAGGTCACGTGTTGCAGCCTTGATTTTATATGCAGTGGTATCTGTAAAATACACTCCACCCCTAGTAGTTGGTTTGCGTACCGGAATGATAGATTTGGCAATAGAGATGCTTTGAATTTGATATATCTTATTCCCTACTGCAAGCATTCCTGCAAGACTAGTCATGCTAGTCATACCTACCAAGACATCTTCATTTTCCATCAAATGTTTTTGAAAAAGCAACTACTAAAAATCTTCTGCTTTACTGCGATACATTAACAACTAGCATAACGCACTTGGTGTTTGTTGCGAAATTACGAAGTTGACGCTACCTGGCATTATCACAATGGCACTAAACACCCAAACGGTATGCTTTTGAATAGATTTCATGTATACCACCCATCTCATAGACCAACACCATACAAGATTTACAAGAATGCTACATCCATAGAGCTATCACTTGATAAAAATCCAATAGGAGTTTTAACACTTGATGCAATTTCATCACAAGAAAGTTTTGACAACGTAACGCCTGATCTTAATACACTTGCAAGAATATTGTATTTTTCAGCAGGCATAACAAAAAAGATAAAATTTTCAGGACTCGGAGAGGTAGATTTTCGGGCAGCTTCATGTACTGGAGCCCTATTTCATATTGAAATTTATATTGTATGTGGAAACATTCCAGGACTTGATGCAGGAGTATATCATTTTGATCCAAAGAATATGCGATTAGACATCATAAGACATGGAGATTACAGAGGACTAGTAATAGATGCAGCTGCAAATGAACAATCAGTAAGAGAGGCACCAATAATTTTGATTTTTACAGATGTCTTTTCAAGAAATTCAATAAAATATCAAGCACGTGCATACCGACATACATTCTGGGACAGTGGAACAATACTTGCAAACACACTGGCAATATCATCTGCACATAAGATGCCAACCAGGACTATAACCGGCTTTGCAGACTCATACATTGCCAAACTATTGGGAATAAATTCCATGCAAGAGGCCCCAATTCTCATCTTTACTCTTGGAAGATCAGAGCATGAGATATCTACCATGCCGCCTCTTTTCGACACAGTACCTGATTCTACATCATCAGATTACGACATAGAATATCCAGAGATAACTCAGATGCATGATGCATCATCCCTTTTAACACCGGAAGAGGTCTCCTCATGGAAAAAACCGTTTTCAACAAAGAAGAATCATCAGGATGCCTACATTCAACTTGGTGACAATGCAAATTCATCTGAACCCATAGAGAGCACCATAATCAAACGTGGTTCTACAAGAAAATTTTCGTTAGAATCAATAACATTAGAGCAGTTATCCACAATATTAAACAAAACCACACAGGGCGTTAACACCGATTTTTCTGTGAATGGAGAATTACTTTCAGATATTTACATCATAGCAAATGCTGTAGATGGACTAGAACCTGGTTCATATTATTATGTACAAAAAAATAATTCACTTGAAAAATTACGCCAGGGAAATTTCAGAAACGCATCAGGAAATCTAGGCCTTGATCAAGACTTGCCCTATGATGCAAGTGTTACAATATTTTTTATGATAGACCTGGACGAGATACTAAAACATTTTGGGAATCGTGGATACAGAGTTGCTCAGCTTGATGCTGCAATAACGGCAGGCAAGATGTACCTTGCATCATATTGTCTAGGACTTGGTGCTACAGGCCTAACATTTTATGATGATCTAGTAACAAACTTTTTCTCACCCCATGCAAGAGATAAAGAACCGATGTTTCTCATAGCAATAGGTAAGAAAGAGAAACCTACTTGAGATCATATTTCATTTTAAAAAATAGCCAATTGTTTCCCTCTGGCTCAAAGTGCACCAAACAATACTTGCCCTTTAGTCTTGAGCCATGTATGTTTACAATCATTTTTTTCTCACTAGACTCTACAATCTCAAATGTACCCTTGTCCCAAATCTTCACCTTTCCTGCTCCATAGTTGTCAGCAGGTATCTCTCCCTCAAATGCTGCATATTCTACAGGATGATCATCAACAGATATTGCCAGTCGTTTTTCGCCCATTTTTTGAGGAGGTTCTTTTGGCAGGGCCCAACTTTTCAGAGTGTCATTGACTTCAAATCTCAAATCCCAGTGCAATTTGGTAGCATGGTGCTCTTGTATGACATAAACAGGCCTTACTAATGCAGAATAATCACACTTTTTGGCAATTTCCCTACAAAATGATACAGACGGCTCATCTTCCACGGTACAATATAGGGGTTGTTGTATTAGAATAATTCTGAATGCTTATATTTTTACGACCTAGTTCAAGAGAAAGATGTCGACTAGAACCAAGTATATCATCCTAGCCCTACTCATTTTGATACCGTCATTTGTAAACTTGGGAGTTCCAATATACAACAGGAACGACCCAGAATTATTTGGACTACCATTTTTCTATTGGTTCCAAACAATTTGGCTCTTTGTATGTACGGGATTTTATTTTGCATATTCTAAAATAATGGAGAAAAAATCATGATATCCACAGACGTCATAATCGTGTTTGTAGCATTATTTGTGGTCTTTATAGGTCTAGGATTTTATGGCAAGTATTGGCGAAGAGGAGACCTAAACCATGTTCACGAGTGGTCACTAGCAGGAAGAAAACTTGGTACTGCTCTTGTCTTCTTTTTGATTGGAGCAGACCTGTATACAGCATATAGTTTTGTCGCAATTCCATCAGGAGTATTTGCAAAAGGATCGCTGTATTTTTTTGCCATACCGTATGTGATGTTGACTTTTGCCGTAGCACTTGTGACAATGCCAAAACTCTGGACACTCTCACGTGAGAAAGGATACATCACAGCATCAGACTTTGTAAAAGACAAGTTCAACAGCAAGACGCTTGCAATTATGATTGCAATTACAGGCATTGTTGCAGAATTACCATACATTGCTCTTCAGATAGTTGGCATGCAGTCAGTTCTTACTGTGATGCTTGCAGGATATGCCAATTCTCAAATGGTACAAGAAATATCACTGTTGATTGCATTCATAATTTTAGCAGCATTTACTTATACTAGTGGACTTCGTGGCGCCACACTTACTGCCATATTCAAGGACATACTTGTATGGATAACAGTGATTGCGGTGATTGTAATAGTTCCAATAAGTATAGGAGGATTTGGAAATGCATTCAAGGCTGCAAGTAGCAGTTATGTTACACTACCAGAGAATTTGGTTCCGGCATATGCTACATTGATACTTGGCAGTGCCCTGGCACTTTATCTATACCCTCATGCAATAAACGGAGTTTTGAGTGCTCAAAGCGCCCACAAACTTCGCAGCAGTACCGCACTCTTACCACTCTATGGAGTTGGACTTGCAATACTTGCACTCATGGGCATATTGGTATATGCAGTACCTGATGCAATGAAATTCTTGTCTGGCTTTCCAGAAAGCTCAAGAGGAATACTAGTAGTGCCATCCCTTATCCTGTATTCACTTCCTGGCTGGTTCTCAGGTGTTGCGTTGCTTGGGATTTTTGTGGGCGGTCTAGTGCCTGCAGCAATAATGGCAATGGCTCAAGCAAATCTGCTCACAAGAAACATAGTCAAAGAGATAAAACCAAGTTTGTCTGATAAATCCGAAATCAAGATAACAAAACTATCTTCAACTATTTTCAAATTTGTTGCACTAGGTTTCGTATTTTCAGTTCCCGCAACCTATGCAATTTCACTACAGTTGCTAGGAGGCATACTCATTGTACAGATACTACCCGCAGTACTTTTTGGCCTATATACCAAAGTTCTCAAAAAAACGCCATTAATCACAGGATTGTCAGTAGGCATTGCATCAGGCATACTTATGATGGAGATGGCAAATAATTTCGGTCAGCTGACATCATCGCTGTTAAAGACGCCACTTGGTCCACTATACATAGCAGTCATCTCACTTGGAATTAATCTTGCAATATCATTTGGTGGAAGCATGATACAAAGAAGATGTGACAAAAAATCTACGCCGTGAATTTATAAGATAAAAATTTAGAGAATGGTTTTACGATTATTCGTATTCCATCAATTTCTTTTCTTCAAGTAGTGTGTGAAGATTGTGTACAGCTCGGTAGACTTCAGCCTCTTTCTTTGTTCCAGTACAAACTAATTTTCCAGAGGCAAAGATTAGAACGACAGAGCGTGGATCAAGCATTCTGTGTATCAAACCAGGGAATTGTTCCGGTTCATACATACTTCTTGGAAGACTTCGTGCTGCCTTTTCCAAGTGTACTTTTCCACCTAGACTGACAGAAGCCACAATGTTTTGAATTGTAATTTCTGGATTCTTTTTTATTTTTATCTTGCCTTTTCGGAGTCGTTGTACTACAGTATTTACTGCGTTTACTGCAGCCTCTTCAGATTTTGATCCAGTACAAACCATTTTACCGGAGCTGAAGATCAATGTAGCAGTCTTTGGAGATTTTAATCTAAAGACTAGACCTGGAAATTGCTCAGGATGATATTCAACATCAGGGAATTCTTTTGTAATTGCCACAAGATCAATTTTTTGGTCTACAGACGCGGATGCGACTACGTTTACGATGTCCACAATCGGTTTTGTTTGCGGCATTTAAATAGGTTATAAAGAGGTGCCATATATAACCACTTACACAAATACCGTGACTTGAAGGGTAAAAGATCTTACAGTACACCTCAAAGACAAGACAACATCGATCACATATTTGATCGAGATATCATATGCCAGACAATTTTCTTGAGACATTCTCAAAGTAAATGTTTTCTACAGATGTGATTGTCATTATACCATGAAGAAAAATTATCTGATCTTAATTTCCGCTGTCTTTGTTATTTTTGGAATAACACAAGTTTTTGCATGGACTGAGTATACCCCTGTGATATTTGTTGGAGACATGTCACAGATCTATTCCAGTATGCCATCCTTCCATGGCTACACTACAGAATTTCTCAACAGCCAAGAAGTAAAACAAGTTTGCTTGGATGCAAGCAATGATGGCGTGAAACTAGATTATTGCCTATAATAGCACAAATGATCGAGTTGGAAAATTTTCATGGTATATATTTTGGAGAAAGATGTTCTAAGATAAAATGCAATCAAGCTCAGATGAGAATTCAAGTGATGATAACAGAAGATCAGATATTATCAAGATAAAAAAGGAATTAGAAGAGTCAGAAAAAAAATTTTACAAAGAACTCTCAAGCAAATATTTTCTGCTTGATAAATTTACTTTTAATCAATTAAAAGACATGTGTACCAATTTGCTTGGAAAAGGGCCAGACATAGAATACCACGAGGACAAGCAGACAAAAAAGATGATACCCCTGCCACAGTACAAGGAGGATTACATCTATTTCATCATAGAAGAGTTTGAATTTTTAGAAATAAAGCGGTACGCACTAGAAAACCATATAGTCACTGGTCAGTTTTTTGAAAAATAGCAAAATTATTTGTCATATACAGACAAGCTCACAAATTTTGTGCTTGTGACAAGTCCGTCAGAGGCGCTCAAGCCCAACGTATAGGTCCCAGGAACAACTCCATCATTTGTAACAAGTATGTTTATTTTATTATCATGAGACGTGTTTATCAGATTTGGTAGAAATTTCACTGTAAGATTTCCCAATTCAGCAGTAGGAGTTATTGTACTTGATGCATTAAGAACAAGGGTTTCAGGGTTCTTGTTTGCAGGTATGGTCATCTCTATTGAGACATTCTTGTTTTTGCCAACCACAACATGGGTTGCATTAAGATTTATTTCAAATGGACACTTTACATGCCCGTTTATCATTCCAATTTTATCTGTGTTCCATTCAGAAAACCATAAAATTTTTTCATCATGTGTATCTTGAGCAATATTTAGAGGATATGTCAGATATCCATCACGTGGCAAAGATGGAATGGAGTATTCCGTAAGAGTCTTGTTGGATACATCAAATCTTCCAATCTTATTTCCTTCATGCTCATTGAACCACAAGATATTT
Source organism: Nitrososphaerota archaeon (assembly GCA_028867235.1). Taxonomy (GTDB): domain Archaea; phylum Thermoproteota; class Nitrososphaeria; order Nitrososphaerales; family Nitrosopumilaceae; genus Nitrosotalea. Next base: position 18,469 of record JAGWGS010000005.1, read on the forward strand.
GATTCATTTGTGCTACGAATCCAAAATGGCAAGGTAGTAGTGTGAAAAGTATTTTGTGATGTAGGATATCTTGTAACTATGCCGTTGTGAAGATCATACCTTGTCAGAAAACTTGTCCCATGTTCAGTAAGCCAGACAGTGTTGTTATTTGCATGTATGTCAGTAGGTGAAGAAAATAAAGAAGAATTATCTTTCGGAATTCTACTTGATATTGAGATATTTTGTACAGTATTTCCCTTTTTATCAATTGCATATTGTACAATATTTTGAGAGTTGACATTTGCTATCCAGAGAGAATTACCATACAAAAACAAACCAGCAGGTCCGGTATTGTTTCCAGTATGAAACTCTGATATTTTGTATGCTCCATTTTCTGTTTTGCCAAGAACACCAATAGCATTTCCACGAAGTGTAGTGTACCAGATTTTACCACCATAGGATTTCATTTGAAATGGAGTTCCAGATTCCGGCTTGATGGCATAATAGGTATTTTTTATCGGATCAAAATTCCATAATGCCCCTTCTCCATATGGCGAGAACCATATCTTGTCATCATATTCAAGCATGGTCCAGACCATAGTAGCATTAGCCTTCGCATTCTCATATGGCATTACATCAGACCAGATTTGATGACTAGACACAACGCCATTAGAGGGATTTACAGAATAGAGCGTAGCATTTTTTGAAGCAACCCAAACCATGCCATTTTCAGCAACAACAATACCATTTGGTGCAGAGTTTTCAGGCAAAGAATATTCTGTTACGTATGGGTTCTTGTTTACAGATACAAAAACATCCTGCATGTGAAAATTATTTTCAAGGCTTGTGACCGCATAAACAATAACAAAAACTGCCAAGACAGAAGCAGCAACCAGAATTACTTTTTTTGATACCAAGCCAACTACTAAAGATGGTACATCGTTTATTAGTCTCTCGAAGAATTTCAGGTGAACATTTACACATGATGCATTTTTCCATATTGACAAATACAGTCAATGTAATATAGTAAAACATTCTCTGAATACATGTGAGAAAACGATTCTATCTTTTCCTTCCAATTTATCTAGGTTTTTTTGTAGTACTAGGAGTATACGAAGTAAACCATCCTCCATTTAGTACAGATTCTGCAAGAATTGGAGATTATGAAATCAAAATAGAAACAACTCCCCCTGTACCAGAGGTGGGGAAGATAACAACCATTCATTTCCTAGTACTTGATAAAAACGAAAATCCCGTAGATAATTTCAGGATGGGAGCAAAGATATACTACAATGACGATATCATCAGTTCGTTTCCAGATGCAGACCACAGTTCTGGCAAATGGGATTTAGATTATACCTTCAAGGAATCTGGAAATCATGTGATACGTGTTGATCTTGTAGACTTCAAAAATGGTGGAATTCTATCCTATGCATTCAACATGGGAGTCCTCAACTTTTACATGAACGTGTTTACGTACTTGATAATAGCTGGGCTTGCCGGTGCAGGAGGCATAATACTTGCCATCATAATATTTCAAAAGAAAATGGGACCAAAGAAGAGTAGAATTTAGTGGCGTGGCCCTCTAATGCAGGATGCTTGGAGATTACCTCCTTTGGAATCAACGCCATTGCGTGCATTCGTGAAAGATTCCTGCGGGACCACGCGTCGTCAAGCCATCAAGAGTGACTTTACGATCACATACATATTATAATTTTAAATTATTTAAGAATTTATGTCAAAAAATATTTCTCAAACTATATTAAATCACATTCTTATAGAAAAAAAGCATTTTTTATCAAATTATTCGAGCATGTTCCAAAACCTAGAGTAACGAAAAAGTCCGACCCACCCAGAGATGAATGAAACTATAGACAGTGTAAATAATATGTACATGTCTCTTT
>JAGWGS010000060.1 GCA_028867235.1 Nitrososphaerota archaeon
GGAATAAATCGTATCACAAAAACACACATTTTTCAATTTTTGTCATAAAAAAAGAAAATCTTGGGTCGACCTCATCGTGGCTAGGGTCCAAATCTTGGGATCATCGTCAGTCCTTGAAATAATTCCTGCAAGTATGCCAATTTCATAATACTCAAGTCAAAGGTTCAAGTTCTGTTCACTGCCTAAAGTTAGAATATATTGTTCCTCTAAATCAATGTCTGGTTATTTATTTGCGTTTCATGTCCAGACATGAATTTGGCATCAAAAATATTTGAAAATTAAATTTATGTTAGTACTCTAGTAATTATCGGATTGTCTAATCTTTTCTTTCATCAGGAGATTCAATGTCAAATTCAAGTTCTTTAGCAAGTCCTTTCCACCATACTAATCGTTCTTCCATTACTACTCCCCTTTTGATACACCAAACTACGCCTTTATAGATCTGTCGGTTCTTCGATCATTGACTAATTTTTCAAACCTGATCGTGTTTTTGTTATTTTGATCTGATCAAGAAAAATAACATTGGGAAAATAAAATTCTAAAATAATGAAAAAAGAGAGTTGGCTAGAGATCTAAGCCAAAAGAGTCTGCAAGATTCTGGAATCTCTCATATGTTTCCAGATATTGCTTACCTTTTGCGGTTATGACAAATGTGTTCTTGCCGTCAAATTCTATTCTGTTCATTAGGCCAGCACCAGTTAGGTTGTCTACGAACTTGGAGAGTCTTGAATGTGATAAGTTTGCCTTGGTTAGAAGTGATGTTACGTTAATGCCGTTCATTCCGCTTTCTTCTGTTACAGTAAGCAAATCTCTTACTATTTGCATGCTTGTTCTATATGCTACCATTGTTGTCACAAAGTATATCAACTGGTGATATAAGGGTATTACTCCTTTATCTTGCTTGGAAAATACGTCCAAGCGATCTTTTCTTTTGGATACGAGAAGATTTATCCCTTTTCCACATGTAAAATGCTATTGGATTTTGCTTGTGTAAAAGAATGCTCCAAGTGTTGCATTGAACGGGAATACTATCCGTCTGTAGAATTTGGTAAGATAGGAGTGTTGCTCTTACCTGAGGAGAAGAGACAGATCGAGTCTAGTGCAGAAAAAAATGGCATCAAGGTTATCATTCTGCCACGAATCGGGATTTCAGATGACACTTCAGGACCAAAGACAGTACTTGCATACCAACTCATGGGTGCAGACGTTGATGGAAACACATGTCCATTTCTTGATGTGACATCAGACAAGAGATCTCCACATGGTGGATACAGTTGCAAAATATATGATACCAGGCCTCTTGCATGTAGAGCATATCCTGTAATCCAGTCCTCTCCAATCGTACTAGACTCAAAATGCAAGTTTTGTCAGGATTGTGGAACTCCATCTGGAAATGTTGATTCTGAACTAGAATCCCTAGTCAAGATACAGAAAAAGATGGAAACAGGCGCTAAATACATCTGGAGATATGCAACAGGAATTGGAGAGCCTAAAGACAAAGATCTGATTAAAACTGGCTGGTCTCTAGTTTGATTTGTTTACTCTTTCATGCGTGCCTGGATAATGCTCTGCAATCTTTTTTGAGTAACATTTGCTGCACAACAAGCCACTCATGTTCCATGATTCCATTGGTGCATAGACATGATCAAGAGGGCCTTTACAAAGAGTACATTGTTGTGTTTCTTCCATGTATGTAAAACTCGATCAACTTCGTTATAAAAATCATATTCGTTAAAACCATTCTCATAAAATGTATGTTAAATACTGGTAGAATATAGGATAAGACAGCGGTAGGTAGATGGCTAATGTGGACCTCCTGCAAGAGAACCTATCAGTCATCTTCTGCCGCAAATAATTTCTAAAAAAGATCGTGTACTAGTTTTTGGATGCTGGTTATCTCTTCCTCCTCTTGCTTTATCTTCTTCTCAATCACACGAACCATTGAATCCTGCCATACGTGATGGGAAAAGAAATTGTGGTAAGTGTTTGCAGCAGTCATCTCATCATCAACAACTGTATCCTCAAGGAATTTGGTTACAATTGTGTCTGTTAGTTTGAGGATACGCTGGTTGAGCTTGACACTCTTAAATATCGGCTCTAATTTTGCAATATCTTCTTTAAAATCGTCTTTTGTGTGGAGTATTTTTTCATGAAGAATCTTAAAGTATACTGCAACAAAGAATAATGTGGCGTATCTTTTTGTCTTATGTCCTCCCTTCTTTCCATAGTTGATTCCTTTTTTTGCATATTCTTTGATTAGGTATGGATACAGTAAAAGTCTAAAGTCATCTCTTAGCTTTTCATCAAATACTTCATCATACTTGCTTCCCCTTGGAAGAAATTGAGCAGGAGAACTGTATGCCTCAGTAGGTCTTTGTTCTATTCCTGCAATAAATGCCTGTATCGCATCTTTTGCAACAACAATTTTTTTGTGATTATCTGGTAGGTACTTGTTGTAAATTGGGTCTCCAACAAATTCACTCTGATGTGATTTTTCCTTTGTATCAAACGAGCCTGCCTGAATTTCATAAAAATAATGAATATTCTCCATTTGTGATTTTATGGATTTGTGAAAATCCATCAAAGATACAAGGTCTTTTCCTCTTACTGCGTTCTGTGAGTTTCTGTACTTTGTAATGTTATTCTGATCAAGCTCATCTGCAGCCTTGATGATTGTAACTGTTATGCTTCCTTCAAGATTATGAGTACGTCTTGCATGATCAAGTACGGAATTTGATGTCTGTGCACCGTTGACTATTTGCGGAGAATGTAAAACTATGGAATTATCCTCTTGTTCTTCAAAATCGCTCACTACTATGGTTATTCCATTGTTATAGTAAAAGAACTTGTGTGGAATCTCTTGAAGCGTCTCTCGTAATCCCTTGTTTACCGTAGTCTTGAATTGCATCCATTGCCTTATGTTTGACTCAAAGACGTATTCTTTGTTTTTTGTCACAAAGTTTGTCAGCTCCCGTAGTTTTAAAATCCCAAGCAGTGTGTCTTGGTATCGTAATTTTGTCTCAAGTTTTATTGATGCTTTTTTTCCTGCTGCGGGTTTTTTTATCCTGTCCCAAAGCTTTTGCACTATGACATCTATGTCATAAATCTCAATGGAATCAAAAAACTCCTCTTCTACATTCTGGTCGGTAACATAGATGCATTCTATCTTGAGGTTTTTCTCTTGAATTTTTGTTACAAGTTGTGCAAGCTCAGGACGCATCTTTGTGATGTCTTTTTCCTGTAATCTCTTGACATCTTCCTTGAATTTTGCTATTGCTTCAATGGAATGTGAAGTCCCATATTTTGATTGGAATAGGTATATCTTGTTCTCTGAAAAATCCACCGGAAGATATGCATCAATACCAAGATCATTTGCACCGTCTATTATCGCATCAGTTGCATCATCCTCTGTTGCTTCAAAGACACGCGTAAGCACCCATTGCAAAAAGTTGTATCCTTTCTCAACTTCGTTTTGTGCACTCTCTGCATACTCTCTGATACTGTCTTTTACGTTCTGTGCAAATCCATCAAGTGGCTGGGTAGAATTGTAATTATACAAAATAGGTTTTGCACCTGGAATGTATTCTAGTAAACCGCTGCTTCTTTCAGCCAAATTCAACCTGTCTAGAAACTACTCTATTTAGAAAAGTAGGTTATTATGATATCATCTAGTACTAGGATTTACAAATTGTCTGGAACCATTAGAATAGAAAACAAAAATCTTATTTTTGAAATGCATGGAATTGACATTATACTGGCAATAAGAAAAAGCATCACAATTCCTCTAGAACATGTATCATCCGTATCAACTGATCGCATTTCATGGAAGCCTTTTGAACAGATAAGAGTTGCAGGAACATCCCTTCCCGGAGTAATCAAGGATGGCATGTTTCTTTCAAGTGATGGGCTATTGTTTTTTGAAATGCATAATCCAGACAAGTGCATAACAGTGTCCTTAAAAAACGAAAAGTACAAGAAAATAATCTTTGAGGTAGACGACAAGGAGTCTGTAGCAAAGACTATTCGTGACGCCATGTCTAATTAGATAAAATATCAGAGGTGAGGAAGGGATTTGAACCCCTATAGATTCGCTTTGCAGGCGAACGCATAGCCGCTCTGCCACCTCACCGCAATCAAAAATGGTCTTTATCTGAACAATTAAATCTTTTAGATTAGAATTTTGAAAACTGTTTTGCAGCCAATCTGATGTCTTCTGACTTGATTGTTTTTCTGCCAGCATGGGTGGACATTTCTACTGCATTTTTTGCAATTGCAATACCTACCTCTTCAAGTATTCTTCTAAGTTCGTTGGCAGACTCGTCACTTACTCTTTCAGCTCCTGCTTTTTTCAATATTCTGTACATTACAGACAGACCAAATTCCGATGTTGTCATGGAGTAAATTCCAAAAACCCTTGATAAAAGACTTTGAGTGGAAAAAAACTATGCAAGGATCGATTTATACACACTATTTGACGGTCAGATATGTACCAGATGGCCTGGCTTACTGACGCTCACATCCACTTGTCTGATCCTGAATATTCTGGAGATATGGAGTATATCATTTCTGCAATGGAAAAAATGAAGATGAGAGCATGTTGTGTCTCTATGGATAATTCTAGCTCACTGTCTACTCTTGAGCTTGGTAAACGCAGTCCGTTGGTCTTGCCATTTATTGGAATACATCCTGAAAAAGCAGATGATGATCTTGATGCGGTGGTCTCTCTTGTAACGCAAAACTCTGACAGGATATCCGGAATCGGAGAGATTGGACTTGACAAGACCTATGTTTCAGACGAGTCTGGGTTTGCAAGACAGGTCAAGGTATTCCAGGAGCTTCTTTTGCTTGCAGAAAAGCTTGGCAAACCTGTATCTATACATTCAAGAAAAACACTTGATGAAATATTTTCAATACTGCCGTCTTATTCTATACCTGGAATATTGCTCCATTGGTTCTCTGGTAGCAAAAAACAATTACAGCAGGCAATGGATCTTGGATGCTTTGTATCATATGGTCCTGCAATGGTGTATTCACAAGACAAGCAAGTGCTTCTTTTGCAGACAAGTCCTGACAAAATTTTGTTGGAGACTGATGGGCCTGTAAGATTTTCAAGATGCTTTGGGTTCAAGAACGCTCAGATAACATTTCTTCCAAGTGTTCTTTTTTGCGCAGCTAATATTCTTGGCAAGTCATATGACGAGATGCTGCTTGCAGTTGAGAAGAATATGAACTCGTATCTTGGTGTATAGGTATAAAAAACCCCTTTTGCCAATCAGGTCTGTGAATAGAATCAGACGAATTTCCACAGAACTCATGTCTACTTATAAAGGAAAATTTGATACTGATTTTGAGCACAATAAAAAAATCCTAAACGAGGTTGCAGTTGTACGATCTAAAGGTCTAAAAAATGAGATTGCAGGATACATCACTTCTTATCTCAGACGAGAACTTGAGGAAAAAGAAGCAAAAGAGGAAATAGTTGCTCAAGATGAAACAGTAGATGATACTGAAGAGATTGAAGAACAGATACTCAACTAGACCTAGTCCAGTATACATTTTGTTACAATGATAACAGTCAAGCTATTGGGAGGGGCAAGAAAATCCTTCTCTGCTGATAAATTAGAAATCTCAAATCCTAGTACAATATCTGGACTTGTCAATGATATTCAAAATTTGATTCCTCCAAATTTGCCAAAACTTGATCCTGACAATATCTTGGTGGCAGTAAATGGCGTAGATTCATCTGCATTACAAGGAAAAGACACAACGCTCCAGGATGGAGATATCGTAACCATAATACCGCTTGTACATGGCGGTGCATCAAAAATAATACATCTTGATGTATCTGGAACTGGTGTGGAAATCGTACGAATTGGAAAGATGCAAGACCCTGTGGAATTTCTTGATTTGATGAGGGAAAAGCATCATGGCATACTGGTGCAAGGAATTGACGCTAGATACATCTTGGGTATAGGGCATGTAACAAAAATTCTTGCCATCTCACTTGCTGCAAAAAAAGCAGGAACATTACTTTCCAATAAAATGGAGACTGATATACTAATGAGGTTTGCATGTACAAGACAGATTAGTGATGCAATATCAAAGGTTGGGGTAAAACCTGGACATGATTTTGTCTTGTTAATAATTGGAAGAAAATTACTTGTTACAAAATTATTCAATGAAATTAAGGAAAAACTAGAGTCTGGAATCTTTGAAAAAAATAATGCAAAACTAGTGCAAAAAGAATTTGGCATAACACAAAAGGCAATTGATTGTGTTATATCAAAGACACCGCTTGAAGACCTTCTTGCAGAAAAGGCTGCAGCCACTCTATTCCATTGAATCTCGTTTGAGCTTTAGCGTACTTACTATGTCTTCTTCTTTTAGTATGGAAACACCTACAATTCCACCCATTATCTGAATCATCACATTCCAGTCATAGGATTCCAAAGACACCTTGTTTGGAATTGCGTTTGCAACTGCTGTAATAAGATCCTTTGAGGAGATGTCTGAGCCTCGTTTTTCAATTGTAATTCTGTATGTCTCTGCATCCTTGATTGTCTTGGTTTGGTCCCTTACTGCATCTACAATCTCTTCAATAGTAGATGATGTAGTTTGCACAAGTGGGATAAATCTATGACAATATCTCATCCTCCACGGCTCGTCAAGAATAATTTTTTTGATCTCTTGTATTACTGTAAAAGGGTCTATCTTGGTATCTATCCAAATTATTCCTGAAAAACTAGATTTGCCTATTCTTGGGGATTTGTCCCCAAGTTCTGATATTATCTCTGAGATTTCATCACACGCTTCTTCTTCAAGATGCCTGCTACATGTTGCAATTAGATTCATACTAATGACTCTGACTTTATCTTGCCCTGTCTTACTATTTTTAATTCATTACCTGAGACTTCAACTATTGTAGATTCACAAGAATCTTCTATCTTTCCTCCATCTAATAGAGCATCATATCCAGTAAACTTGGCTGCCAGTTCCTTTGAATCGCCAAATGATGGTTGTCCTGAAAAGTTTGCACTAGTTCCTGTTACAAGCCTGCACTTTTGCAGTAACTTGCGCATGCAGGGATGGCCTGGAACTCGTACTGCAACCTTGTCTTGAAGATCAAGTGCTTTTGCAATCTTTTTGTCTTTTATCTGAAGTATCAATGTAAGTGGTCCAGGCCAGAACTTGTCTGCTATCTCTTCTGATCTTTTGTCAAAGACTGTAATCTCTTTGATGTCTTCCTTGGAATATGCTAGAATGGGAAGTTGCTTTACCTTATCTCGTCCTTTTATTTGGTATATTTTTTTTACAGCATCTTCATTGCGCGGATCACACCCTATACCATATACTGTATCTGTAGGAAATACAATGACTCCTCCATTTTGCATTATTTTTACAACCTTTTCTATTGATTGGTCAT
>JAGWGS010000061.1 GCA_028867235.1 Nitrososphaerota archaeon
CCATATTGTGCAATCAGAGTGTACTGACCTGGGAGTTTCCACAATGGACCTTCAATTTTCAAAGGCAGTGAGAATCTCCCGTCAGCAGTAACAAGTATTTGCTCAACATGTACAAGATTGTTTGTAGGATCAAGTATTTGCAGAGTCAATGGTATTTGTGATACGACATTTTTTACCGAGCCAGACACTATCATGATATCACCAATGTTGTATCGTGTCTTGTCTATCTTGACTGTAATTTGAGAGTCAGCAGGTGCAGTCTGGGCCCACCCAGACGGAGTATTTGAGATACATATCATTCCAGATGCAAACACAGCAAGAAAGCTTGCCACTAGAATTTTTTTCATTTTGGAGGTTATACAGAGTCGTCTAGTATTATAAAATAAAATCATTCCGTATGATTTGATCATTGTAAGACACATCTAATCAGCTAAGCTTTTCTTATGAAAACTAAGCTACAATCTTTAGCGACTCCTATATGTCATCATATGCAATACAGTATAGAAAACCACAGTATGCAAGTCATTTTTTAGATTTTCATACAAGATGATTTTCACAGAGGGAGCCCAGACATCCAGTCACGCCCTCTGAATTTTTATTTCAAAACTTGAAACAATATCAAAATTCTAATGCTGTTTTCGTTCTCTTTTTCTCTGCAACATTCTCTGTTCCCCTTCTGCAAATCTCTTCTTTTCATCCTCAGTTTCAAGCAAGAGTGGAGGAACATCAATAGGCTTGCCGTTATCATCTAGTGCTACAGACGTCACATATGCAGTATTAGTCAGAGTTTTAATTCCAGTAAACAGATTTTCTGCTTCAACTTGTATTTCAATTTCCATAGAAGATCTTGAAACATAGTTTAGCCTGGCATTTAGTATCAAGGCATTTCCAACCATTACAGGTTTGAGAAAGTTTACTCTGTCAATTGATGCTGTGACTGCATTTCTTTTGCAGTGTCTCTGTGCGACAAGACCTGCAATCAAATCAATCTGCTTTAGAATCTCACCACCAAAGACATTGCCCGCAGGGTTTGCATCAGATGGGAACATTCTAACAGTCATCTCTGCTTTTGATTCATCTGCGCTCTTTGGTTTTAGAGACATGTTACTCCAATTTGATACATAGCGCATTTATGAGTTATTCTTTCTTGTTTTAGCAAATATTATTTAATTAACAGAGATTTACAAAAAGTATTGAATTCAGTGACAGAGACATGCATAGTCAATGCTCCAAGAGATACAGTATTCGAGTTTTTATCAAATATAGAAAATCTATCGCGATGGAGTACAAAGTTTGTCAACAAACTATCAAAAGTACAAGGCAAGTACATTGCACAGACCCCAATAGGAGAGGTCTTCATAAGACTTGATGTGTCCAAGGCAGCAGGTTTGATTGACATCTATGCAGGTCCTAAAGAAGACACCATGACTCCAGCATACATGAGAGTAATCCCACTTTCAAACAATGACACGGCAGTGATGTTCACTTTTTTCCAATACGATTCCACACCTGATGCATTATGGAGTATATTTTGCCAATGGATAAAAATCGAAGTAGAAAACATTAGAAAGCATTTTGATGAATAAAATAAAACCAATATTATATCACATGTAAAATCAAGAGAGATATCAAATGAGGTATTTTTGGTGGAGGCTTGCAGATTATGCAACAGGAGCACTAGTTGGAGGCCTCATAGTATTTCTTGTCAACAAGTTTGTGTGTGGTCAGTGCCTAGGCCACTATACACCAATTCTGATGCTAGGAATATGGATTGGTTTTATGTTGTTGTGTAATTTTGTATTTCAAAAAGTAAAGCCTGCAAACATACGACAAGACAATCCGTAATTTTTGACAGAAAGCAAATATAGCTTGTATGTTACACCATTAGTGAAAATGGCTTTTTTCGATGACTTTTGCAAAAATGTAGTTTTACTTGACAAAAAAATAAGATTTGCAGGAATTGCAGATGGCGATGGAACACTAGAAGGAGTTGCAGAAAGGCCAGAATTGGTCCCAGTCATGAAACCCGAAGAAAGAGCCCAGTATGCAATAACTGCTGCCACAAGACAGTACACCAGATTAAGATGGGAATACTTGCTTGGAAAAATATCTTATGCCAGCTCACACTATACAAAACTCATCAGAGCTACAATACCAATTGCTGATGAAAACAGAAGACTTGCACATGTATTGTTGCTTTCATTTGATCCTGATGCTGATGACTTTCACAATACAATTACCAAAAAGATAATTCCATTCATAAAACAAAACATGGAAAAACTAATGCAGGAAGCCCAGAAATAATTCTAAATTAACTTCCAGTATTTATTACAGGTCTTTCCAGTCCCCGATTACTGATGTATTGCGGTACGCGTGCATCAGAGCAAATTGATATGTTTTGTCCCTTGTTGGCATCACAATACTTGCCTATCTGAAGCATCTCTTGATCACAATCAGAGCTTGGTGTTGTCATGCATGAATCAATGTCACTTGTCAATGTAGATACAGAATCAGGACTTTGACTAAGACCAGGTATTGAACCAGTCTGATCTGATGGATACAAGAATGGAGAAGCAATAAAGTAAATACTAAAGGCAAGTGCAACTGCGATAATAAGATAAGTTGAGAGCCTTCTCCTTTTATCCATAGATTTGCTGTAAATTTCTAAATTATAACTGATCCGAATCTATGACACCAGGATTTGCATCGTAACTGGAGGCGACAAGGCATCAGGATTTCCCACGCCTTCCCACACAAAGACCTGAGCAGTATAAGTTCCAGGAGCAGTAGGCGTCCAAGATTGCGAAGGACTAAGAGACTGACCAGCATCAAGTGTTCCAGTTATCCATGATAGCGAATACACAACGCCATCCTGGTTCTGAATTTGTACAATATATGCAAACGGCTGGTTGCGGTTTTGGCTGTTTGCAACATCTGTTGTTATCTGGACTTGTTTTCCAACAGTTGTATGCCACACACCATTCTCAAGTGTGGCATTTGATTTTGCTACTTGAGAATAACCAGGCTGTAGTACAAACGATATCAACACAATAGACAGTACAATTGCAACTAGAATTTTGTACATCAAAAAGCATGTAATTTTTCTTGTTTTTTAGGGTTTGGTAGAATCAAGACATGACTTCAATTATCTTGTCCTGAGATTTTTCCCCTGATACAATCCGTATTTGAGATTTTGAGACTCCAAAGTGCTCTGCAACTTTTTTTATGATTTCAAGATTTGCCTTCCCCTTTACGGGCTTGGCCATTATACCAATCTCAATTTGATCACCTGTAATTTTGATAAAGTCTTTGTGAAATGACACAGACACCTTGTAGAGCATTGACACCATTGATGTAAGACAAATATTAAAGATACACAGTTACAATACATGCAAAACAACAGCGAGGATCTTGAGCGATTGCAATTGTTGGATATCGTATTTACACGAGGCGTCAATGCGCTCTCACGTGAAGAACTTGAACGCCTCCATGACTTGGTAGAAAAAAAAGACTATAGCCATGACAAAAAAGCACAAAAATCAAAAATGAGACTTCTCAAAAAATTAGGCAATGCAATTTATGATCATGATGTAAAATACGGCAATTCATTTAAAATGAACTAAAAGTAAGCTGTGACAATGCTGACTGAAATTATCAATTCAATATTTCGGGATGCGTTGTTTATCAAGTATGGTCTATTGGGACTTTTTTTCAACGGAGTATTCTCAAGTTTTATCCCAATACCTACAGAATTGACAGTATCTGCCTTGCTACTTGGCGGAATTGACCCACTTGATGTCTTTTTGTCACTCACAATAGGCTCCATAATTGGAGGATATATCGCGTATTACATGGGGTACAACGGACGATTATTAAAAAAACTCAGAAAAACTCCAGAGAAAAAATACGAGCAGAAAGGCATCTCAATAATGTCAAGGTACGGATGGTCTACAATAATTTTCTTGTCTCCATGGATTCCAATAATTGGAGATATCGTATCAATAGTAGCTGGAACAAAAAGATACAACATTGTAAAGTACACGATATTTATGACAACAGGTAAAACTGTAAAGGCAGTCGCAATAGTATTTTTTGGAGTACATTTTCTGCGATGGCTGGTTCACGTTTTGCACTAGAAAGTATATTATGAGTATGCTAGAACAAAAATTCTGTGAGGCAAGTATCACCGATAAATTATCAAATAGAGTTTGAGCCAAATTTTGACAATTTTACATTTCGAGGAAGCGAAAAGATAGAGATCAAAGTATCAAGCCCTACAAACAAGATAACACTTCATGCAGCAGAACTTGAGATAAAGCAATGCAGTATCTCCTGGAATAATAAAATAATAAAGGCAAAGGTAATAATTAACGAAAAGACAGAAGAGCTAACACTTGCACTAGCCCAAAAGATAAACGGCAATGCAACAATTTCAATCGATTTTATAGGTCAGCTAAATGACAAACTAGTCGGATTTTACAGGAGCAAATACAAGTTTAACGGAAAAGAAAAATATCTTGCCACCACCCAGTTTGAAGCTGCAGACGCCCGAAGGGCATTTCCATGCTGGGACGAGCCAGAGGCCAAAGCAACATTTGACGTCTCACTCCTAGTAGACAAGAACCATACAGCAATATCAAACATGCCAGTAATCTCAAAGAGAAATATTGGCAAAAAAACACTATATCATTTTGATACCACACCTATAATGTCAACATATTTGCTCTATCTTGCAGTAGGAGAGTTTGAATCAATCTCAACCAAATCAGGCAAGACATTGATTCGAGTAATTACAACAAAGGGCAAGATATCGCAAGGAAGGCTATCACTTGAATTTACAAAACAATTTTTGTCATATTTTGAAAAATACTTTAAGATTGCATATCCACTTCCAAAGCTTGACATGATTGCAATACCTGACTTTGCATCAGGTGCAATGGAGAATTGGGGTGCAATCACATTCAGAGAGACAATACTTCTCTATGATCCAAAGACTTCATCTACTGAAACAAAACAACACATAGCCGAAGTAATTGCACACGAAATTGCACACCAGTGGTTTGGCAATTTAGTTACCATGAAGTGGTGGAATGATCTCTGGCTCAATGAAAGTTTTGCAACATTTATGGCAACAAAGGCAGTTGATGCACTATATCCAGAGTGGGATTTCTGTGACCAATTCCTAATTTCAGAAATGACAGGAGGTCTCAGTCTTGATTCACTAAAATCATCCCACCCAATTGATGTGCCTGTAAAAAGCCCGGCTGATGTCAGACAGATATTTGATGAAATCAGCTACAACAAGGGAGGCTGTGTACTCATGATGCTAGAAAATTTCATTGGACCGGATAATTTCCGTAAAGGGCTCTACAGTTATCTAAAAAAACACGAATATGCAAATGCAACCACAGAAGACCTCTGGGATTCACTTGGTTCTGCTTCAAGGCAACCAGTAAGACAGATGATGAACACATGGGTAAGACAAGTAGGATACCCCATCATACAAGTCAAGGCAGAAAATTCCAAATTGAAACTAACACAAAGTAGATTCCTACTAGAGTCAAACAACAAGAGCAAGACCGGGAAATGGATAATTCCACTCTCAGTGAGAACAAAAGACAAGACAGTCACCAAATTAATGAAAGGCCCAGTAACATTACCTCACAAGTCAGGTTGGTTTAAGGTAAATGACGGTCAGAAGGGCTTCTATCGTGTAAAATATGACAATAATGCACTAGATGAGCTTGGCATCCAAGTAGAGGACAAGACAATATCAAATGTAGACAGATGGAGCATCCATCATGATCTTGTTGCGCTATGCCTATCAAAGCAGATATCATTTAGAGAATATCTTGACTTTGTAAGACATTACGAAGATGAAGACGACTATGTAGTATTGTCAGACATAATCAGCAGTCTGAACTTTTTCTATGTTTTATCATCAGGAGAAGAGTTTTGGAACGAGATAAAAGAATTCAATCTTGATTTCTTTAACAAGATATTTGCAAAACTTGGATGGGACAAGTCAGAGGGAGAACGATCTACTGTTGCTCTTCTACGAGGTCAAGTGATAAGCTCACTTGGAAGACTAGAAGACAAGGATATAATCAAGGAGGCACAAGCAAGATTTGCAAACCTGTTAAAGACAGGCAAGTTGGACCCAGATCTTCGCGGTCCAGTATATTCTACAATATCATGGAATGGTGACGCATCAATATATCAAAAAATGTTATCGTTGTACCGTAAAGCACCTACACAAGAAGAGATGGTGAGATTGCTTAGTACACTTGCAAACTTTCAAGACAAAAAACTATTGTCAAAGACACTTGCATTTACACTTTCAAAAGAAGTTAGAACTCAAAACTTGTTCCAACCAATTGCAAGAATGGTAACAAACCCGCAAGGAAAAGAACTTGTTTGGCCATGGATAAAACAAAACTGGAAGGGTATTGTTACAAGATTTGGAGTAGGAAACCCACTTTTGAACAGAATTGTAGGAAGTGTATCAATTGAATCAAACATGGAAAAAGAAAGAGAGATCAAAAAATTCTTTACAAAACACCATGTTCCTGGAATTGAGATGAAACTGGCGCAGACACTAGAGAGAATACGAATCAATTCCAATTTCATAGAAACCACAAGAAAAGAGTAGTCCAGCATACCACAGAACCACTTTTTCTCTCAATGTTTAATAGTGCCACAAAATCAGAGACTCGCTAATGAGTAATCCCTCCCGCCGCAAGCAATCCATTATTACAGTAATGTTTCTCATAGCAGGATTTTGGGGCATTTTCATGGGATTGATTGTATTTACCAAACCAAACTTTATCCTGACAGCACTTGGAATGGTGAACATATCTCTTGGAATATTTTTGGGATTTCGAATTCTAAGAAAAGACAAACAAGAACTAAACCGAAGAAAATAATCATTTAAGAACGATTTTTATAATTTGGTCACTAGAGTTTATAGATGTCAGAGCTGAGTCTAGGTCATCTGTTATCAAACGAATATGTAATTCCAGTTTTTCTCTTGACAATTTTTCTAGCATCACTTATCGCATCAAAGGTAAAAATTCCATACACCATGATTCTTGTTGGTATTGGAATATCAATCTCAGTACTGGACTTTACAGGTCATGGAATACCAAATATTTCAGGATTCAAGGTAGACCCAAAGCTTATCCTCTATTTTGTCATACCGCCCCTAATTTTTGAAGCAATGATGAAGATAGACAGAGATCAATTCAAGCTTGTTAGAATATCAGCACTGGCACTAGCAACAATCGGAGTAGGACTTGCTACCATAGTAGGTGGTCTTTTGTTGTCATACTTGGCAGGACTTCCAACAATAGTTGCATTTGCATTTGCGGCCCTTATTGCACCAACAGATGCAGCCATAGTA
>JAGWGS010000062.1 GCA_028867235.1 Nitrososphaerota archaeon
GAAGCCATATCTGTAAAAGAAGATCCAACATTGGATGATAATACAATCACTACAGAACTTCGCAAAGGATATATTTTGAAAGAGAGAGTTATTAGACCAAGCTTAGTAGAAATATCTAAGCGAAGTATCAAAGAGATGAGAATGTAAATGGCAAAAATTATTGGTATTGATTTGGGAACAAGCAATTCTGCTGCGGCTGTTATGCTTGGAGGTAAACCTACCCTTATTCCAGCATCTGAAGGAACTACTGTTGGGGGGAAGGCATTTCCTTCAGTTGTTGGACTGACAAAGGATGGTCAACTCATAGTTGGTGAACCTGCAAGAAGACAGGCAGTGACTAATCCAGAAGGTACTGTAGTTGCTGCAAAACGAAAGATGGGTACTGATTATGTTTTCAAAATATATGATAAAGAATACAAACCTCAACAAATTTCTGCATTTATTCTGCAGAAAATAAAACGAGATGCAGAGGCATTTACAGGCGACAAGGTCGAGAAAGCAGTAATTACTGTTCCTGCGTATTTTAATGACAATCAAAGACAAGCAACAAAAGATGCAGGGCAAATTGCAGGCCTTGAGGTTGTAAGAATAATCAACGAGCCTACTGCAGCAGCATTGGCATTTGGTCTTGACAAGCTAAAACAAGACATGAAAATAATGGTATTTGATTTGGGTGGAGGTACACTAGATGTAACAATAATGGAGATGGGAGGAGGTGTATTTGAAGTCATGAGCACTTCTGGAGATACACAACTTGGAGGTACGGATATGGATAAAGTCTTGATTGATTACATTGTAGACGGCTTTAGAAAAACATCTGGAATTGATATTTCTAAAGATAATGCAGCAATGGTACGAGTAAGAGAGGCGGCTGAAAAAGCAAAGATAGAGCTTTCTTCCATATTTGAAACTGACATAAATCTGCCATTCATATCATATGATCCTTCTTCTGGTCCAAAGAATTTGGAGCTAAAAATAACTAGAGCAAAATTTGAAGAACTGATAAACCCAATTGTGGAAAGATGCAGACCCTCTGTTATGAAATCATTAGAAGATGCCAAACTTTCTCCTGGTGATGTCAACAAAATTATCCTGGTTGGAGGTCCTACAAGAATTCCTCTCATCAAAAAATTTGTAGCGAATTTAATGGGAAAAGAACCTGAGGCAGGAATTGATCCTATGGAAGCAGTTGCGTTGGGTGCAGCAGTTCAAGCAGGAATCATTGGAGGCGAAGTAACAAGCGATATTGTACTGTTAGATGTAACTCCTCTAACACTTGGATTAGAAGTGCTTGGAGGATTAAGAGAGCCAATAATTGACAGAAATACGACTATTCCTACATCAAAGAGCAAGGTTTTCACAACAGCCGCTGATAATCAAACTGCTGTAACAATACATGTGGTACAAGGTGAAAGACCTATGGCTGCAGATAATGTATCTCTTGGAAGCTTTAATCTTTCAGGAATTCTTCCTGCTCCACGTGGTATTCCACAAATTGAGGTCAAGTTTGATATTGACGCAAACGGCATACTGAATGTAACAGCCAAAGATTTAGCTACTCAAAAAGAAGCAAAAATCACAATCTCTGCCAGTACAAAACTTGCCAAAGAGGACATTGAAAAAATGACAAAGGATGCAGAACTTTTTGCAGAACAGGATAAAAAGAAAAAGGAAGAGGTAATGGTAAAAAATGAAGCACAACAAGCCATCTATGCTGCAGAACATCTAATCAGTGAACAAAAAGACAAGATATCACAAGATCAAGGTATCAAAGTAAGTAATGCAATTAAGGAACTAAGGGATGTTCTTGGTAAGAACATTGATGAGATAAAACCCAAGCTTGATTCGTTAACAAAATTGATAAACGAGGTAAGCACAGAACTTTACAAAAACGCTACTCCTCCACCAGGTGGAGCAGGACAAGCTGGTCCGGAAGCTGCACAAGGTGATCCTGGTGCAACCGACCAGAATACGGGAAATACACAGAACTGATCTTTATACAAGGGAATAATCTAACTGATCCATTATGAGTACTAAACGCGATTATTATGAGGTCTTGGGTGTTTCAAAGAACTCTGGCCCTGATGAGGTAAAATCACAGTATAGAAAACTTGCTTTAAAATTCCATCCTGACAAGAACAAGTCTCCTGATGCTGCAGAGCACTTTAAGGAAATTTCAGAAGCTTATGCAGTTCTATCTGACTCGGAGAAAAGAAAACTCTATGATGCATATGGTCATGCGGGTGTGGATGGAAAATACAGTACCGATGATATCTTTCAAGGCTCAAAATCAAACTTTGAGGATATATTTGGTGGTGGTTTTGATTCTGTTTTCGAATCCATTTTTGGTAGAGGAGGTGGATTCAGATTTGGTGGTTTTGATTTTGGAGGGTCTAGCAGAGCAAGGGGTTCTGATCTCATGTATGAGACTACATTGACATTAGAAGAAGCATTTCGTGGTAAAAAAGAAGAGATTGATCTTCCAAGGCTAGTAAACTGTGATACTTGTAGTGGAACAGGCTGTACTCCTGGAACATCCGCAAGAACATGTTCTGTGTGTAATGGCTATGGCCAGGTAAGAACATCGCGAAGCAGTGGATTTTCTACATTTGTAACAGTACAACCGTGTAATACCTGTAAAGGTCAGGGAAAAATTATTGAAAGACCCTGTTCCAAATGCAAGGGTTCAGGAAAGCAAAAGACTACGAAAAAATTCTCATTTGATATTCCGCCTGGAGTAGAGGATGGAGAATATCGTATACCTGGTGAGGGCGAATCCATTCATAATGGTGCTAACGGGGATCTAATAGTTCGAATAAAAATAAAACCTCATGACAAATTCAAAAGAGATGGTTCTGACATCTTCTATGATGCAAATATCTCTATGGTGGATGCCACTCTTGGAAAAGATATCCTGGTTGATACTCTAGAGGGACAAGAGAGACTCGAAGTAAAATCTGGAAGTCAACCAAATACTATAATCAAACTAAAAGGAAAAGGACTTACTCACCAACATGGAAGGGGCAGGGGAGATCAGTATGTTCGAATTGTGGTAAATATTCCCACAAAAATTGACAGAAATCAACGAAAATTATTGGAAGAATTAAACGACACTTTTGATGGGAATTCATGAAATTGAAAATAGCGTTAGATGTGGATGGGGTTTTAGCAGATGTCATTGAATCTTGGCTATCTTACAATAATAAAGTAAGATCAGTTATCTCCAAGTCTGAAATATCAGAATGGGATTTCTGGAAAAATTATGATATTGACAAGTTTGATTTCTATAATGAACTTTCAACTTGCTGGAGATCATGGGAAGATATTCCTCCAACTGAGAGTAATATTGGACTGACAACTACACATCTTTCAAATCTAGGCACTGTTGATATTGTAACTGCAAGAGATGAATCGACACACGATGATGTTAAAAAGTGGCTTAAACTACACAAGATAAATTTTAAAAATTATGTGGGAGTCTTGGAGGGTATAGAAAAATCAAAACTTGATTATGATATTTTTATTGATGATTCTCCACTTAATGCAAAAAGCATGTTGGAAAATGGTAAATCTGTTATACTGTATTCTCAACCTTGGAATCTATCATTTGAAGACAAGAGAGCAACTAGAATTCATGAATTAAAAGATGCAGTATCTATAATTGATAAAATGATTAATTCTAATGAATAGGTAATACAAATTAAAAATATAAAAGAACTTATTGTCGGATTTTGATTCTCACGTTGTTGCGGGGGTCGCCTAGCCTGGTCAACGGCGTAAGGCTCAGAACCTTATCTTTTAGGAGTTCGTGGGTTCAAATCCCACCTCCCGCACCATTATTTTACAGACATTTTGCTTTTTATTCTGATTTCTAATAATTGATTTAATTTCTGACCGTCTACTTTTCCACGAAGTGTCTTCATCGCTAAACCCATCAGTGGTCCCATTGATCGTAGTCCTTGTTCTTGAATTATCTTGAGATTTGATTTTACCAAATCGTCTAGTATCTTGTCCAATTCTGAGTCTTCTATGGTATTCAATGCATTAGATCTGATTGCCTCTGAGATTGTCTCTGTTTTTGCACTCATGATGCTCTCAAATATCATCTCAAGTGACTCTTTTGCTATCTTTCCTTCTGCAACTAAATTAAAAGACTCGATGATATCTTTGGACTTTAGTAAACTTGCATCCATTCCACGTCGCTCTAAATTTGTTATAGTGCCAGAAAGTGTAGACGCAACAAAGTTGGGCGATGTTCTCTTATCTTTGCATATTGTTTCGAAAAGATCAAGATATTCTGAATCAAATATCTGTGCTGAAAGCTGCTGGTTCAAGTCATATTGTTTCTGCAGGGCCACGAGATTTTCTTCCCATGATCTTGGGATTTTGCCTCTTGCTTGTTCTATCTCTGTATTTGTTACAATTACTGGTGGAATATCTGTCTCTGGATACATTCTAGAAGAGCCTGGCCTTGGTCTTAAAAAGACTGTATCTCCTGTCATTGTAGCAGCTCTTGTTTCTGCAGGTACTCCTTTTTTTGCATCTTCAATTCTTTTTATTATCGAATCTATTACAACATCTAATTTTTTTTCATTTCCAGCTATGATGATGAATGCATCATTAGGACCAATACTTAACACATTTTTTACCTGTTGGATTTCTTTTTCCTCTATACCGTAATTTGGAAGCTCATCTGAATGAAATAATCCTCCCAAACCAAAAAATCTCACTAGTTCACCTAATTGTTTTCCTAATCTTATTCCTGGATATGGTTCATAACCGAACATTCCTACAAATCCGTTAACTTTTATCGCTTTGATCAAAGCGCCTTCTGCAAAAGATTTTTGGATTACTTTTGATTTACACTCTTTGAATATTTCTGATACGTCTTTTATGTCGTGTTCTTTGGATATCTTTACATCAATTGTTCTTAATTTCTCTGCAATTATCTTAAGGCCATGTTGTCTTTTTGCTTCGTACTCGATAACCTTTTCAAGTTGATCTAGTTTTTGAACTCCTTTTACTTCTACTACTGAACCCCCTCCTTCTATTGAGACATTGACATCTTGTCTAATTGATCCTATTCCTCTTCCTACTCTTTTTGTTGCACGCAACATTCTGCCTAGAGTCAGAGCGATATTCTTTATTTCTTGAGGAGTCCCTGCTACTGGTTCTAGTGCTATCTCTACCAATGGTATTCCAAGTCTATCCAGACTGTATTCTCTTGTATCTTTTGAATCTTGGATCAGTTTTGCCGCATCTTCTTCAAGACAAATACTCTGGACACCTACATTTTTTCCATTGACTTCAAGATTGCCTCCTGCTGAGACAAGCATAGTTCTCTGAAAACCAGAAGTATTGGAACCGTCAATTACCAGTTTTCTCATTACGTATATCTCATTGAAAATAGTTGATTTCAAGGCAGCTGCCATAATCAAGACAGTTTCTTTTGCATTTAATTCCAAGTCGTGTGGGGGTTCATCATCTTGTTCTACTAAACAACTACTTTGCGGATTTCTATAATACAAAATAGTTTTTTCCTTACTCTTTTCAAAGATTGCACTAGGATCAAATTCTCCTAATTCACTGCTTGTTATTCTTAGTTTACGAGAAAATTTAATGGAATATTCGTCAGATTCGATAGGTTTACACCTGCAAAATAATTTAGAACCAGTTGCAAGCTGTTGATGAATCTCCAATCCAACCAGAAGGCCTATCTTATCGTGATCTATTTCAGTCACTTGTAATTTTATCGCAATACTTGTTTTAAATCTTAGTCTGAAAATTCTAACGCAATATTTTCATTCATAAGGCTAGTTACTTCTTCTGAATTTTTTGAATTTGCCAATGCCCACATTGCCTTTACAAGAGCCGTTTCAGGTAACATGTTTCCAAGTGGCACAACACCAAGATTTAGCAGATCTCTTCCGCTGTCATATACAGTCATTCTTACCATTCCGTCGATACATTGTGAAGTCATGCCTATGAACAATCCTCTCTTTTTTGCATTCTCTATTGCTTGATACATTGTTTTTCCTACATGTCCAAGTCCTGTACCCTCGATAATTATTCCTCTGTACCCAGAATCTATTGCATAATCAACTATTTTGGAATTAAGACCTGGATAATATTTGATCAATAATACTTTGTCATCAAATTTGATTCTTGGAGTGTATTTTCTCTGTGGAACTTCAAACAGTTTGTCCTTTTCAATGGTTTCTGATTTTACAATGTATGCAGGTGGACCTCCTACTGTTTTGAAAGCATCTCTCCTGCTTGTATGGTTTTTTCTTACACGAGTTGCCCAATTGCATGCAATTTCATCATCGCTTGAATTATTGTGCATTACTACAAAGATTCCAGAAGAATGACTATTTACCAAAAATCTTGTTGCTGCTATAAGATTTGATGCTGCATCTGAAGATGGCCTATCTGACGATCTCTGTGAACCCACTAGAACAATGGGTTTTGGAAATCCTGATAAAGAAAACGCCAGGGCTGATGCTGTATACTGCATTGTATCTGTACCATGTGCTACTATGATTCCTATATAGTCTGATTTTGCGTAAGAATCAAGTTTTTCTGCAATTTTTATCCAATGTTCTGGAAGTAGATTTTCTGAATACTCTGAAAAGAGGACCTCTGCATCTATGTTAGATATCTTTGCAAGTTCTGGAACACTTGCATTAAGCTCAGCTGCAGTAAGGGCGGGGGTAACAGCACCAGTTCTGTAATCTATTCTGCTTGCAATAGTTCCTCCTGTTGATAAAAGTAGGATCTTGGGAAGTCTTTGATCTTGATGAGAATTGTATATTGATTCTTTTTTTATTGATGGCGATGCTTCTACCTCTATCTTTTTGATTTTGTCTAGCTCTAGTCCTATGTTGTATCCACTCTTTAATTTTAAAACAATATGCTGATCATCACTATGCTCGTATCTTGGCATTATTACTCCAGAGTAAACCAAGTCTGCATGAATCTTGACTTGACTTCCCACCTCTATCTTGTTGTTTGTAAGGAACTCAAGGCTTTTGCCCTTGTATCCAAATTGTGCCATCTACTGGGATTAGAAAAGTTATTTTATTAAAATTACCTATAGTATGGAACTGCTACCTTTTCGCCTATCTTCAATTCTTTTTGTGTCTTGACTTTTCTTACTGCTTCTTCAAAATGCCTCATAGTTACTTTTGCCTCTGTTGCTTGCTTTTCTGCCTCTTTTTGATCCGGATATTTATCAAGAAACTCATGTATGACAAGTGACACTGCCGTGTTTGCTATTGACGCAACATCCGCGCCGCTCATTCCATCTGTTGCTTCTGCAATCTTGTCAATGTCTACATAATCTGTGTTCTTTATTCCGCTTGTCATTGGTTCTCTG
>JAGWGS010000063.1 GCA_028867235.1 Nitrososphaerota archaeon
ATCATTTAGCTTGATGTCAGCTATTGTTTGCAATCCCATGTCATGTGCCGTCTTGTTTATTTTCTTCATACTTTTTTCTCCGAGAGGTAATAGTACATGAAAATTAAATTTTACAGCACATAAATAATTACCAAGATTTTTTATGTTTTGCAAAGTGTGCTTTTCTAGGGTTGCAAGATTTGTAGTGTCAAGATCATTTGCAAGTATTATCAAACTTTTAGAAGAAGAATCCTGCATTCTTTTTCTAAACTTACTCATGGCTTGACTAGAGGATGCTTGTCTTTGAGTTTTATCACTTTGAGATACGAGTAACCATGATCATTTACAGCATTTACAAAGATTGGCTCTGCCCCATCCTTGCTTGAATATCTCAGAAATGGTTTGGTAGGCTCGACATCAAGTTTGACGTGGCAAAAGTATGATGTCTCATCAGATTCATTAAAGTTCATGAATACTCCAACATTCCATTTGTTACCATCAGGAAATGCAAATAGAGGAAATGGAGATTCTTCAAAACCATAACTTAGTTTTATCAGGCTTGTCATGTCTTCAAGTTCAATTGATTGGTATACTATTTCAGTAGACGCGGTTTCGGGTTTTAGAGTGTCAGGAAGCGTCTTTACTCGCACTATTGGAGAATAGATGTACATCGGGTTTGACACTGTATTTACCACATCAAAGTCTTCTTTTCCATTCTTGAATCCATATGATAAATAGTGCCCATTTTTGTCGGCTTTGACATAATAATTAACAGATCTCTCCTTGAGGAGATCCATTTGTACAGAAATTATGTTCTTACCATCAAGTTCAAAAGCAAATGTAGTACGTGGAACTCGTTCCAAGGCACAGACCATTCTTGAAAATTCAGCCATGTCATTTACTTCAATATAAAATGGAAGTTTTGCCATGATGTTTGTGAAAAACCATCCACATTAAAAGTAGTCGTTTGCGATTATTGCTTCCCTGCTATCTTCTATCAATGATATCATTTACATCAGGTCCAGTACCAATCAATGTCACTGGCACCTTTAGTTGATCTTCAATATTTTTGATGAAATACTTGGCAGGGGAGCTTAGGTCTGCGTATGATTGCATGTGAGCACATTCTGGAAAGACTACATCCAGTTTTGTTATGCCAAGCTGTGTTGCACTGTTTAGCATAATGGATCTTCTGGCAAGTTCAAAATCAAATTCTGCTGCTCTTCTCTGTCTTCCTGTAACTGTACCTACCTCTTGCCATCCCTTTGCTGTTGCCTGATCTGATGAGATCTCATTTTTGAGAGGTCCTTCTCCCACTCGAGTTACAAATGATTTGAACACAACAAGAACTTCATCTACACTCTTTGGCCCAATTCCTACATCCGAGCATATTGCAGATGCAGTTACATCTTTTGATGTTACATAAGGATATGTTCCATGCCACAATGAAAGAAATGTTCCTTGTGTTCCCTCTACTATGACATTTTCTTTTCTATCTAGTGCAAAGTTTACTTGATTTGGTATATCATCAAGATACAGAGTAAGCGATTCTACATCTTTTGCAAGCTTTAATGTACGCATTGCTCTGTCAGCGTTGGCAGGCCCCGTACCAGTTCCCGTACTACCTATTGATTGCTTTAGCCTGCCACCTGAGTCTATTGTTCTGTGTGATTCTTCGATTACACCACATTGAAAGTCTACAAATGATCTATCATCAGTTCCAAATTCCTGAATTTCTTTGAGGAGAACTTCGGGACTTATTACAACTCCAGGCCCTATTAGTAAGCGGGTACCTGGATTCAAAAATGCACTTGGTAGCATTCTTACCTTGTATTTTTTGTTATCAAGTTCAATTGTATGTCCTGCATTTGGTCCCACCCCACCTCGGACTGCTACTGTTGGATTATCCTTCATTGCAAGATATGATACAATCTTTCCTTTACCCTCATCACCGTAAAAACCTCCAACAATTACTGTACAAGGCATACATAAGGTGAGCATAACCGGAGATATTTAAGCCAAATCTTACGGTGTAAACCTACGTCAGTTTTTTAAAGTTTGAAGAATAGAGTAGTTGTAACTCTTGAAAATCCTACGTCTTATTATAATTGGAATTATTGTCGTTGGTGCCATATCTTTTTGGATATTTTACGAGTCAAGCTTGCAAATCTCAGACAAGGAAAAGTTTTCCAAACCAATAGTGGAACAAGCTGTGAACCATACTCAACTTGCAAAATTATTTGGCATTAACAATATGAATAGTAGCGATAGTACGAATAATGAAGATCGTGTCGATTTGTACGACTGGAGCAAAGACGGCAAATTTATCATAGCAGGATTTCACATATCTCACAAGAATTATCTTGTATCAATTGATCCTAGTGGAACTATGCTTGAAAAATTAAACATTGGTCAATTGGATGGATTCTATCCAGCAAGAATATCTCCGTCAGGTAATTATGTGCTATTTTCAGGAGTGAAACTTGATGCTCAAGGTGAAGTACAAAACTTGTATCTGTATGACATGGTTGCAAAAACCATGAAGCAATTGACAAATAACACAGAACATGATTTTGGTCGTCCTCAAAGTACTCAGATTCAATATTATGGATGGACACCCGATGGTAACATAATTTATAATGAAGAGAACGGTTTTTCAGTACCAACTCCAATCGGTTCAGGATCTTTTTCATTGTGGAAAGTAGACATGACTGGAAAAAAATTAGGTCAGTTGTGTTATTCGATAAATTACTTTGGAAACCCAAATTTCAAAAGTAGTCCTAACAGTTGCAGTTTTGCTGAAATGGATATAAGTCCAGACGGAAAAGAAATTTCATTTGCAGACAATCCCCACATAGGAATCTTCCACATGGACACAAATCAAACCACTACAGTTGCCAATTTTTATAATGATTTTGGTGCAACAACCAAATGGATTCCCAACAGTTCGGCAATAGTTTACGATGAATTTACTGATGAAAATACACATGAGTGGAAGCTTGGTATAATGTCAATGGATGGTTCTTTTAATAAAATGATATATTCAATTCGTTGGGGTAATGACGGTTTTCCAGTTGTAAGCTCGGATGGAAAATACATCATGTTTACAAATACTGACAATGACATTATGCGGATTAGGTTTGGATGAAAACTCTGAATAGGGTGATTCTATCAAAAAATATTTCAGTAATTTTATCATAATACTATCAAAAAGAACACCTAGTTTCTTTATGTTTGGAATTTTAAGCCACAGAAAAATCATAGAAGACAGATTGGCAAACGGTTTTAGAACAGATCAAGTTCTAATATTCCATGTCAGAAAATCACGCTGGAAACATAATAGCAAACCTTGCAAGCCTTCCAGAATTTCTAAGAAAACCCATACTAAAAAAGAGACTGTCAGAGTTTTTCACAATGAATCCAGAAGACAAGAAAGAGATAATCAACAATGCATTACAGGCAGGTCCAACCATACCATTTGATACATT
The DNA here is from genome assembly GCA_028867235.1 of Nitrososphaerota archaeon. Lineage (GTDB taxonomy): Archaea > Thermoproteota > Nitrososphaeria > Nitrososphaerales > Nitrosopumilaceae > Nitrosotalea. The sequence goes on from JAGWGS010000063.1 coordinate 3,468, forward strand.
TTCCACATTGTTCAAGACATGGCTTGAAACTTTATGTAATTTATCAGAAGAGCAAAGAACAATCATGTTTTCAAGTTACATAAGTGAGATACTAAGTCATCCAGAAAAACTAATTTCATTTAACCTAGATGGAATTTTTGGAATTTACATGTCACTGCCTGCAGACCAAAAAGCAACAATTTCTTTAGCAATCCAGAAGATCATCAGATCATTTGATGAAAAGGAAAGAAAAAAGATTTACTTGATAATCCCCGAAATGGCAAAAAATGAGATTGGCATCTAGTTAGATGGCTTTTCTGGATTTCTTTTACTCTCGTCAGCAAAATTAACAACATCTCCTTCAGGAGTCATGACACCTACAAACACTTTTTCATATTTTTTGACTACTTTTCTGTGATCTGGTAGAGACATGTCAAGTTTCATTTCGTTCATGACCATTATTCGATATTGTTTCCATTCTGCCCAACACTCATTACAGCATGGATATGCAGAGGCCATAGGATCAAGCTCGATACCATCGGGTATCTCTTTTTTACATTTTGTGCAGGTTCTTGCCATGACAGAAATGGACAGAAGTAGCAATTTAATTCTTTAAGAGATTAACACGTACAGGCCAAGACACACATTAGGAAAATTGTTTACTGTTTTTTTGGAAGCCAGATAGTAAATGTAGTAGGATTGTTTGTGGCAGAAATCTTTCCACCATGACTCTTGATGATAGCATCACAGCTTGCAAGTCCAAGTCCTGTTCCCAATGGTTTTGTAGTAAACAGAGGCTCAAATATTTTGGAGAGATGTTTTTCAGGTATTCCAGGACCTGAGTCTGTTATGCTCAACACCATACCATCAGACTTGTCTTCAACAGATATCGTTACCTGACCTATTTTTCCAATTGCCTGGATTGCATTGATGACAACATTAGATAGAACAGTTTCTAATTTTAGATAGTCTCCTCGTATCTTTACATCCTGTACAGGAGTTGTTATTTTTATCCCCTCAGGTACATACATTCCCTCAAGTGCACGATTAATCAGATTGGTCGATGAAATATCTTCAATTTTTATGGGTTTTTCTCTTACAAAGTCTAGCACTTCACCAATTTGGTTATCCATTTTATCAATGGCTCTGTTAAGGCGTCTTAGTCTTTCATTTGTTTTTACATCCTTGTTCTCATCCATGGACATTAGGGATACCTCACCTTTGATGACAGTCAATGTATTTCGCAAGTCATGAGACATTCTTGCCGACAAGTTTCCAATCGCAGTAAGCTTGGCATTTTTTACAAGTGTTTCAGTAGACCTTCTAAGATTGCTTCTAAGAATCAAGATGACATTTACTCCCACTGTAAGTGAACCAAGAAGTATTGGCATTATTCTTGTATTATAATAATAATCATAGATCTTTGACTTGATAGCTTCTGACAATATGAATGAGGAATATGTTGTTGTCTTTTTCCATCCTTTTTCATTGATGGCAATGGTCTTGTTGTTTTGTACTTGATAGTCTATCCAATTCTTCTCAAATTTAACCAAGTCTCCAGTAATAGGCTCTATCCAGAATGTAGAATTACTATTGGATAAGATTTGAACTCCATGATAAAGAGGAGACGTTCCAGTGATATCCAAATTGTGTGTTTGTGTATTAAATACATAGACTTGAAGACCATTTACTGTGTCAGTGTATTGATAAACAAGTGGAGCATCTGCAAAGACCATTGGATGAATAAAATTATAGTTTTGTTTTTGCACGCCAGGCTTGAAACCAAATTGTTTTTGTGGCATGTCCTTGTATGTCAGACTGTATGCATCAACATGATATGTCTGCTCAGAATGGAATATTTCTTTTCCAGTATCTTGGTTGACCCCACTGACTATTGATGATATTGTCACGTAGTTTCCATCAGTGCTAGTTACTTTTTGAATTAAGGACTCGGCAAGAGCAAATGGCGGTGACAAGTCTCCACCAATTCCATTTGCAACTTGGTCTTCTCCGTTTTGTTCAAGATATAGATGATAATCACCATTTAGCCTTTCAGATTCTTGGACATAGGCAAAAAACCATATACCAATAACGGTTGCTGTAGATGCTATCAAAAATGCAAACGCTTTGAATGATGACATGTATTTGAAAAAAAATTATTTGATTATTAAGGTATGCTACAAAAATCATGAATGATTTCCGCTAGGGCATATCAAGAAGAGATAATAGGTCTTGGAGCGAAATACAGACATGAAGATCAAGTGTCCCAAGTGTGAAAAAATAGCAGAACTTGGAGACGATTTTTCATATGTCAAGTGTTCACATTGCTCCCTGGATATATCATATGGGGATTATGTCAAGATGATTGCCTACAAAGATGCAAGATATTCTGATGTATTAGGAGATTATGCAACAGACACAAGTGGAACTACATCCGGAACTCTTGATGATTGGTAGAAAAAAATCCACCTGTAAGATTTATGTAATTTCAGAATAGATTAGAACTAGTTGGAAGTTGTATTTGAGTCAGCGCTAAATCTTTTAGGTTTTGTAGTAGGACTTGTTTTAGGAATTTTTACACATATTGGATTTAGAAATACAGGCAGTCCCACTCTCTTTAGACTAAACATTGCCTTTTTTTCAATAGGAATAGGATTCGGGGTAGTAGGATTTGGAGATTTGATGGAATTATGGGTCTTCAAGTATACTACAGTAGACACATGGATACAGACACTAGGAATAGGAATCCAGACAGTAGGATACTTTTTCATAGCGTTTTCTCATGGAATCAAGTCATTTTTCCCAAAATCAAGATACTTCAAGTCAATTGCAGCACCACTTTTCATACTTCCAGGAAATTCAATTGAGCATATTATAAGGTCAATTTCTTTTATCCTACTGGTATATGGGACAATTGAAACAATAATGTCCTATATGGAGAGTAGGAAGAGGAGCGCTCTTTTCGTAGCTACCGGATTAGGATTACTTGCATTAGGAGAATTTTTGGGTTGGTACTCTATTGTATTTCCAAAATCAATCTTGTATTTTGTCTCAGTATCAACAAAGATAGTTGGACTAGGTGCGCTCTTTGTTCCAATATCGCAAGTACCAATGAGAGGAGGTATGAGGATTGGCGGTAACGTATAGAACTCACATGAGCATAATTGGAGACATACTCACTACTACAAGAGATGAGTCTCCAGATGAAACAGGTGCAAGTGTAACATATCTAATACGAAAGGCAAACGTGTCATATGGAAGATTATCAAAAATTTTAGAGACACTTGTATCACAAGGATTGTTAGAACAATCAAGTTCAGACAGGGCTTGCAAATACAGAATAAGTGATAGAGGCAGAGAGTTTCTCCAAGCGTATCGTGGGTTTAGAGAATTTGCAGACTCGTTTGGATTGAGAATTTAGGTCTCACTTTCAGGTATATCCTCAGAATCATCATCAATATCATCTTCTGGATCGTCAAAGTCTTCATCAAAATCATCTTCAAAGTCGTTTTCAAAATCGTCTGACATAACATTCACAGAAAATATTTTCCTATAAAAGACTTACACAGTCCAAATGCCATATAATTGCCAAAGCCTAGTTTGGATTTACCCATCCACCGCATGAAACGCAGATCTGCATTCCATCTTCATCTTCATAGGTTTCCCCACCTGGAGGACATTGGCATTGTAGTATTTCATCCATGGCACCATACTACGTCATCCAATCTTATATCATTTTCAACAAAAAGAGATAATTTACAAGCACAGACCCACAAATATTGTGATTTTACCCTGCAATGACCAATCAATAGAAAAGGTTGTAAAAATAATGCAAAATGGCGGAGTCATTGTATTTCCTACAGATACAGTATACGGCGTAGGGTGTGATCCGCGCAATGAAGATGCTGTAAAAAAAATATACC